>NZ_JBQFRP010000009.1:0-221366 GCF_056537465.1 Ruegeria sp. CE8 | reverse complement strand
GCTTGCCGTGGGGCTTCGGGAAGAAGGGCTCCAGACGCGCCATTTGCGCATCCGCAAGCCAGAAGAGATCAGACTTGTTCACCGCTCGTTTTTGAACCGTGAATCACGCCGCAAAACGGAAATCAATGGGTCATGACCCTAAAGCACCACCTATGTTTATTTCGGAATGCTTGGGTTTCGGACGTACGAGAAAAGCAACCCTTTGGCTTGAAGTATAGGGCCCCAGGAATCAGCTTAATTTTCCATCAGTTAAGGCCCGCCAATTCAGAAGTGGAATTGTCGCAAGGCTTCGAGAAAACCAAATTCGTATACCACAGTTGGCACTCGCGCTGATTTTTTGGATAGCAAGCAGCGAAGTCGAGAATGGTGTTTCCAAAAGGCGGGCCAAGGGGTCGGCTGAATTAGAATCAATAACGCAATTTATTGATAAATATGTTGAATTTTTAGAGATATGGTGCCTCAAGAGGGACTCGAACCCCCGACCTTGTCCTTACGAATTTTGGCGTCCTTGGGTTGGACGGGACCGGCTCAAACCGCCTCGATTTTGATAACACACTGCAAATATTTGATTAATTCCGGTCCAGGTCTTGGATTGTGTCGGATGGTACCCGCGAACGTTTGACGTACATCCCCTACTAATCCCCTACTAAATCACAAACAACGCCCTACTAATGACCCCACCCCATCGACGGCTCTCGAGTAAGTTCACCCACTGGCCTATCCCGTTCCGACGGAATTGGAGAGCGTTAGCCATGTTGCGGCTAAGGTGTGAGTTGTGAGCTATGCTTCTGGTGACCGGTGCCCTGAGTTTTCACCATTTCACAGAGAGTCCTAGGATAGGTGCTCTGCCTTTCTACGCCGCCACAATGCGGTTGCGACCGCAAATCTGATTTGACAAGGCGCAACCAAAGAAGACTGGCTCCAACAATGTATTTGCCTTGATTGCGGGCGAAGATCGGCGGCTTCCAAAGCTAGATTTAAGTAACTACAATTACTTCAATCTTTTTTCCCTAAATACGGCTACAGCAATGTGTTGGTCGCGCAACATCCTTAGAATGTTTGCCTAGGAATCAACTACCGCATCTGGAGAGTGCAGAAGCCTCGTAGTTAGTTCGGCTCATCACTACCGTTGTTAAATTTAGAAGGCCGAAATGAACAGAAAACTAACTTCAGTGTTGCTGGCAGTTGCTCTCACAGCCAGCGCAGCTTCCGGTCAATCGATTTCGCTGGAAGAGCTTGCTGCCAAAGTCGATGAGCGCACTCAGACCTTAGGTGGCTACGAAGATTTTCTGATGGACCCGGATCCCAAAAGAGCCATGGCTGCGTTGCAGATTATGCTTGAATCGGGTGACGATAGCTTGGTGCAGATGGCACTAAATCATGGGTTAACCAGTCCTGATTCTGCGGTACGGCAAACTGCGTTAAAAGCCTACTTTGCTGGGAAGCCAAGCATAGGGTTGACAGTTGTCGCTGAGGAGTTGTCAGAAGACGAAAGTACTTTTGACAATATGGACAGAATACTCCGGAGACTTAACGGCTCTTGGGGGGTGAATAAGACGGGAAGCATATCAATTAAAGTCGGAGATTATAGTGACGAGCTTGGATGTAATGTCAGTGGTATCTCCAGCGATACTTGCGCCCTAAGAGTAAACTCAACTTCCATTAGCTTGTTTTTAGCGAGTTCAGAGGAAAATCGTACTGCCTCGCAATGGGTGCAAATGACCCTCAATCAAAACGGGGTCCTGGAAGGCGGGTTTGTTGGATCATATTGTAGAAGCAGTTGCTTCAAATCTCCTCCACTTAAGGCCACGATCAAGTTGATAGAGTAACTTTAGTTTGCGGAAACTGAGCTGATTGCAATCGGACCATGTGACCAACTGCTCGCGACTACGATCTTAATTCGTCGGGCCCAACTTTGGGCCCGAGGCCCCGTGTCCAAAATCCCATCTCTGGACATCTCGCCTGACCAGAATGTTTTCCAGCGTTTTCCCTCTGAGTCGGGACTGGCAAAGATGACGATTCGACGGGGTATCGCTGACCCGGGCTTTTCTTCTGAAAACAGCCTGACCCGCGAAAGTGTCGCCTTTTCATTAGTCGAAACATTCAGGATTATTTCTGCATTCCGTGTGGGAGCGTAAACATAGGAGGCACCGTCAACGAGTAGGTTTTCGGGAAGAAACTCGGGGCCAACCGCTTGAGCGCTAACTGAACTCAAAACCAGAGGCAAGCCGTCTTTGGGAAGGCCTTTTTGGACTGGCGCTGCCGTAACCTGTATTTCACTCTGGGTTCCGATCCAGCGCGACACGTTTTGATGAATTTCCTCAATACGCATGAAGCGGATAGTTCGGCCATCGACCGTTTCAATCGCCATACCGACTGGTTTCCCGTCTAGGAACAAAAAACCGCCGCTCATACCTTGGCGCGCAGACATGTTTTCATCTGAACCAACGAATTCCGCGTCCATGTCGAGGTATCGTGTTTCAAGAATGTTCATATTCAACCGGTCAACGAAACCTTCGTCGTCGATCAACACAAGAGAAGCTTTGGCACTTTTTCCAATAGCTCCATCAACCCCCTTTAGCTCTTCGATTGACCCAGAGCAGCGTTCCGCCGCTCCTCGCCGCACGATTCCGACCGCAACATCCATCCCGTCCCAAAACGGAAAGCGAAGCGAGGCAGAACCTGTAAGAGACCCTTCAGCGATTACTTGCGCTCTCGGGCGGTCGTTCGCGACATGTTTTGCTGTGATGAGATAGCAGTGAGAGTCGTGCGAAAAAAGATATCCCTGACCTCTTTCTGCGCCCCTAACTGCGACGGGCTCTGCTGATGCTTGACAAATACCAAATGCCAATGAAGCTATAAGTTGAGAGCAGCGTAAAATCAGAGAGTTGCAGGCCATGAAGCAGTTACTTAGTCCAGTTGTATTCACTATAGCTTTGTTCGCATTTTCGCCACTTTGCAAGGCGCAACAAGTTGCCCTCGCGGGAAATGCGCTCAATGAAGAGGTGAAACCCGCTGCTACGATTTCTGGACTATTAGTTTTGGGGGCCATCAGGCACAGCGGAACTTTTTCAGATCATGTGATGATGACAGCAGCACTTCCTAAAGATTGGGGGGGGAACGAAATCTGTATTTCGATGATTTCGGCAGACGGCTTGTACGAGGCGAGAAACACATATCGTATTGATGATAGCTGGGGCGGAGGAATCGCAGAAATCCCATACCCAACAAAGTATGCTGATCGCTTGTTAGAACTTCAGCAGAACGAGCTAGCTATTTCCACGAACATGGGCGACTGCGAAACAACCGAGAAGGGTGCGATAATGCCGATTGCCTGGAGAAGCAAAGAAGCCGCGAGTTCTGCAAAAATCTCTCTCTACGCAAATGGTTTTGGCGCTGATGAAGTGTTCATTTACGTGGGTAGTGATCCAAACTCTGATCCTGTAGATTGCACTATCCTGGAAGCTGGTGTTAGGACAGTTTTTGATACAGTTTGCGAACTCGACGTATCAAATTTTGACCAAGACGAACTCATCGAAATTGAGATGGTTCGTATATCCGCAGGACAAATGTCACCATCTGAGTTTATTGAACTGGAGCTTGGTGGTTCATTTTAATGCGTGTTATCGGATTGAATGGCACTCAAAGAGTTGTTTTGAGCGTCTACACTTGGTTGAGACCATTTTTGGTCCCGCTTGCAGCTATTTTTGCCCTAGGAATAGCCTTCTTCGGGAACAGTCTTTGGGGATCAGAAAAGACCTTTATCGTCGACGCAGTTGTATCAGGTGCAACGATCACCTTTAACGGAAACCACAACTCTTGGTACTTGAACGAAGCGACCATCTGCTCCCCGAAGAAACGCCGACAAAGATCGACGGAACCTTCAACGAACGACGTCTGCGATCCCCGCGTCTATAATATTAGTGTAGAACCGGAAAAAATAGTTCAGTGGCCAGATGGGGCATCAACGCGCGTAAGAATTGGGAAGTCCGGGCGACTAGAGTTCTTCGTCCCCATTGAGATTCCTGGAATCACTAAGAACACACTGATTGTTTTGCCAAAAAACTTTTTTTCTTCCCATGGAGCATTAAGTTTTGCCGGTTCTGTAATGTTCGGCAGAACGATAAACACTGGCGCGAAAGACATTTTGCTGGACGGAAGCTACAGAGTTAGGGAGAACCACATAATTTCTTCTTTGCTCGGAAAACAAACCTATGAAGTTGCGGCGTCGGAGTTGACGAGAGGGGATCAAGTCCGAGTAGTAAATGGTGAAGACTTCAAATCCTCTGCTCTTGGATACGGTCATTTGTCACGTTCGACAGAAATTGATGGGGCTGCAAGGTTGGTGTTTCAGTCATCGCCGGGAGATCACGCCCTTGAGATTTCGTCATTTGGAATGGATGAACCTGCGGTCATGAAGCCCGATTGGATTGATAGTACTTTGGCAAGTCCTTACGTACTGATCGTCGGGCTATTTATTTCGCTCGCAATTAGCGTCCTTGAATTGCACTCATTTGCTCGACGAGACTAAAGCGATTATTGGCGACAGTAATTTATGAATTTAAATCAAGTACTTATGATTTTTTGGATATCGCGCTCTGCGGCTATATCTAAGCTTTGGTTTAGCATCGAGCTCAAGGAAATGACGACCCGACCACAAAAAGAACTTGAGTGATATGCCCAGGAGCCGCCGATACAGCGCCATTGATAAGTAGATTGGTCAATAGTCGCCTACTTTTGAGACAAGGTGTCGGCAGCCACCTGGTCCACTGTTTTTCGCTCGTATTAGGCTGCTATGATTCAAAATTCGTGACGATGGGACGAAGCCGATGTTCATTCTCTCTAGCTAAGTTCAAAATCGCGCGCCATAATCTTTGCAAAACAATGCGCTAGCATTTCAATTCAGTTTATTTGTTCGGCTTGTTGGCCTACTTGCGCCACCGGCTCGGCTCCCAATCAAACAACCGCGTAGTTCCGCGGCGAAAAAGCGAATTATGGACAAAGAAGCAGAGAAGATCCTCAAATATTGGCGTGTTTCGTTAGCGGACAGTGCCTTAGGGGACGGTAAGTTCACCCAACGGGATCGAAAACGGTTCATAGAGGTGTCCAGGGAGACGGTTCGTTCGGGGACACTGCCGGATGTGATCCTGGACAGGGTCTTTGGGGGCCGGAAATCGGCCAAGAACGTTGCCGTGAGATTTTGGCCGCTCGTTATGGCTCGAAAGTCCTCGCACGGCGCAGCGCGTGTCGACGGCTTACCGGAGATCGTTGCACCAGTTGTGACGGAAGCAACAGTGGACCGTGATGGCCAGATCACCCCATTGCGCAATGCGCTGGCGCGAGATGTCCTTTCACCACTTCCATCCGGAGAATTTTCAATCGGTAGTGTTGACGACCTCGATGATTTTCTGACCGAGACACCCTTGCCTGACATGATCGACGAAAACGCGTGGCAAGAATACCTCGGGCACTGTCGTCAAATGGTGGACGCTGTGGCGGAGGGCTGGCCGAATGGCGACGAAGACTACCAGTCTATGGGCTTCGGTTTTCTCGAGTTGGCAGAAGATGCCAGTGCCACAATCCGCAATATCGTAGATCTTTACGACAAGTTGCTTAGTGAGAAGCCAGATGCGCCTCTATTGAGGCAGGTCGCTGCGCCGAGCAAATCGAAATCTCTTCCGGACCCTAAAGTTGAGAGTGAATTCAGTCGCCGCTTAGGCCACTCTAATCCACATTTTCCTCTTTCTGAGCATCAGCGTCAGGTTTTGGCCTACCTTGACGCCATGTCTCCTGCGGAAGTTATCGCCGTGAATGGACCACCAGGCACGGGCAAGACGACAATGCTACTTTCGGCGGTGGCTAGTCTCTGGATCAAAGCTGCCCTCAAAGGTAAGGAACCACCGATCATCGTTGCTGCGTCCACCAACAATCAGGCGGTGACAAACATCATTGATGCCTTTGGAAAAGACTTCGCCAAGGGAGAAGGTCCATTTGCCGGACGATGGCTACCAGATATCTGGAGTTTCGGAATATTCCTTCCATCGCACTCTCGTAAGTTGGAAGCAGCAAAGAAGTACCAAACAGAAGATCTTCAAATAGCCTGCGAAAGTGTCGAGTATTTCTCACGAGCCAAGGAAGAGTATCTTCAAAAAGCAAAACTCGCATTTTCCGATCTGTCAGAAGTTAACGTAGAGCTGGTTGTCGAAACCATTCAGAATGAAATGGCAAAAGAGGCTCAAAAGCTTTCAGAACTGGACGAGGCTGCCAAGACCCTCAAAGAGGCAAAGCAAGCGGTAGAAGCGGTTCTCGGTGAGAACCCTGAAGAAGCAGAAAAGAGGCTAACTGAGGCGGTAGCAGAGGCGCAGCACAACGAGGAACGGATCAAAGCCGCAAAAAATGCCTTGGAAAAGCATCTAACAGCTGAGTCTACAGTAACGGCGATCTTAGGTTTTCTGCCAGCCATCAAAAGAAAACGGGTGTTATCGGCTCAACAGGCGATCCGCGAGTTCATGCCGGCCTCCAATGGGTTCAATCGTGTTGCGGACATTGAAGCTCATGTCACTGAAAACCTTCGTTCCGTCGAACAATTGGCAAAACAGGCCGAGCAGGACCTAGATAATGCTCGTCGTCTTCGTTTCGCATTCGGGAATGCTCAGAACCGCTGGCATCGCGCAAAATGCTCTGTTGGCAACGCCGAGGATGACCTGGACTTGGAACGTGCCGCAGATTTGAGCATTCGCTTTAGACTCTTTCTGCTCGCGACCCACTATTGGGAAGGGCGTTGGTTGCTGTCTATGGAAGAAGACCTCGCGGGCATCGCAGGCTCCTCAAACAAGAGAGGGAAGGCGACGCTCGTTCCTCGCTGGCATAGACGCATGATGCTAACACCTTGTGCTGTTGCCACATTTGCCAGTTTGCCGGGAAAACTAACTTACAGTCGCAAAACCGGAGGTAAATGGGCGAAAGACTATTTGTTTAACTTCATTGATTTGTTGATTGTAGATGAGGCTGGGCAAGTCTTGCCGGAAGTCTCCGGGGCGAGCTTTTCCCTGGCTAAATGTGCTCTTGTGATTGGCGACACCCAGCAGATTGAACCCATCTCATCCGTGCCGAAGCCGGTAGATGTCGGGAACCTACGAGAAGTTGGGTTGCTCCAAAACGATGAAGATTGGAGTGAGTTGTCGGCGAGAGGGTTTTGCACCACGTCCGGCAGCGCGATGAGGATTGCGCAGGAAGCTTGCAAGGTTTCACCATATTCCGAACTTGAGAAAGGGCTGTACCTTTTTGAACATCGGCGCTGCTTTGACGAGATCATAGGTTACAGCAATGCACTTTGCTATAAAGGCAAACTGCGTCCACTTCGAGGGCCAGTTCCCCCAGACGCCAAATTGCCGGGTTTAGGATATTTGCACGTAGATGGACGAGCAATTCGGCTGGGAAGTAGTCGCGCAAACTTGCTTGAGGCTCGGACGATTGCTGCATGGCTGGTTGCCAATAGATCGGAATTGGAAAGCCGCTACCAGGCACGTCTTGAGCAAATTGTGGGCGTCGTGACGCCATTTGGCCGACAAGTGCGTGAAATTCGGACAGCCTGTGCGAACAGAGGCATATCCGTCGATTTACGCGATGGCATGACAATCGGTACGGTTCACTCACTACAAGGTGCAGAGCGACCTGTGGTTATCTTCTCCCCTGTCTACTCGAAACATGCAGACGGCAATTTCATCGACGCCTCGGCCAGCATGCTCAATGTCACTGTGTCCCGCGCTAAAGACAGTTGTCTTGTCTTCGGAGACATGGACGTTCTGGCAACTGCTTCTCCGGGATCACCTCGTTCGATGCTTGGTGATTTCCTGTTCAGCTCAACGGAGAATGCACTTGAGTTTGAAACGGAGCCCAGGAGCGATCTGCAGGATAATAGTGGCGAGCTCCAGATGCTTCGCGATGCTGCTGAGCACGACGCTTTCTTGATTGATGCCCTCGCTGGGAATGGGCGCCAATACTCAATCGTCAGTCCGTGGATCATTGCACGTACCATGGAGAACGTTGGCTTACTAACTGCTTTCGCGAAGGCGATTAGTCGGGGTGCCAAGGTGGATGTATTCTCAGATCCCCTTTTAAACTCCAAAACTACAAATGAAGGTCAAACCCAGATGTCATTGGCCAAAGACAGCCTCGCCAATATCGGAGTTCAACTTCACGAAGTACCTCGACTGCATAGCAAGATCGTAGCAGTCGACGACAACTTGTTGGCAATTGGATCGTACAACTGGCTTAGCGCCGATCGACACGGAAAGTACGCGCGACACGAAACCTCATTTGTCTACAGAGGCCAGCATTTGGAGTCGGAGATTAACACGATTTTTCAAAGCCTCGGTGTCCGAGAGAAATGACCAACTTAGCCGATAGATCAAAATGTATTCAAAAATTTGGGACAGGAGAGAACGTGACTCAGTGAGTTTGCTTATACGCCACAATCGGTGGGCTACGTCCAGAGTTACCAGGTCAAGGTGGTAAAAGAACAACTTTGGGCAAATGCTAAAATGGACACAAAGACAAACCCATTTTCATAAGACCAGTAAGACAAGGTCCAATTTATCAATGAAGCAAAGAGTAGTTTATCCACCGTTGTCAGAGCATGCGCAACTTCGGCAACCACTAACTGTTGGAGAAGAAAGGGTATTACAGCTCTTTAACAAGAAACTCTCGGACGGTTGGGAAATTTACATTCAACCTCACCTGAATGGGTTGAGGCCAGATTTTGTCCTTCTACACCCTAATGGTGGTATCGGCGTGTTCGAAGTGAAGGACTGGAACCTTGCCTCAACGCAATACTTCACCGAGAAAGAAGCCGGGGGTCATTCGCTCTGGGCAAATCGGGATGGAAAAACGTTTTGTGTTCAAAAAGACAACCCAGTCAGCAAAGTAAACCTTTATAAAAAAGAGATTTTTGATCTGTATTGCCCTCGCCTACAGAAGGGAAACGGTTGGGCTGCAATTACCGCTGGTGTCATCTTTCCATTTGCTCGTACCAACGAAGTTAAAAGTCTTTTCGAGCCGTTTTTGAGATCAACATCCGGTGACCCCTACGCCAAGTATCAACCTGTGAGCGGGATGGAAGAACTGTCATCTGGAGATATATCATCGGTCTTCCCAGAGTCTTTCCGAACCAGCTCCAGAGTAATGTCAGAAGACCATGCGAAAGACTTGCGTGGTTGGCTGGTTGAGCCAGATTTTTCAACGAGGCAAAGAACGCCATTGACCCTAGACCGGAACCAGAGGTCCCTTGCCGAAACTCGTACTGAAACAGGCTTACGCCGCATAAAGGGGCCCGCAGGTTCGGGAAAGTCTTTAGTATTGGCGGCACGCGCAGCTAGGCTAGCTAACGAAGGAAAGTCAGTCCTGGTTGCGACGTTCAACATCACACTTTGGCATTACCTTCGGGACCTCATCGTCCGCGATCTGGAAACACCGTCAAACATCCAGAATATCCAATTCACGCACTTCCATCTTTGGTGCAAACATGCCTGTCATGACGCAGGCTGGGAAAAGAAGTATAACGACCTCTGGAAAAGCGGTCATCAAGAAGACATATTGAACAACGTTTTGCCGAAACTGGCTGAAGAAGCACTCAGCCAGCCGGGAGCGAAATCGTATGACGCCATACTAGTAGATGAAGGGCAAGACTATCACCCACTTTGGTGGAACGTATTGCGCAAAGCGTGCAATCCGAACGGGGAAATGCTACTGGTCGCGGACGCAACTCAAGACGTTTACGGCACCGCTCAGTCGTGGACGGATGACGTCATGAAAGGGGCTGGCTTTCGTGGTGATTGGTCTCAGTTGAGCGTGAGCTACAGATTACCCTCTGACGCAATGGACCTCGCGAGGAACTTTGCTGAAGCATTTCTTCCCAAAGACACCATTGACCTTCCTGAGCCGGAACAGGGGGCATTTGACTTTGGTGGCAGCCATCTCCGTTGGGTGCAGTGTGATCCACATAATGCGGAAGAGGTGTGTTCCGATGAAATTCTCGCTCTTATGCGCGAAACTGGAAAAAATGACTTGGCCAACGCAGATATCACAGTGTTGGTAGGCGATATGAAATCTGGTTCCGGTGTTGTAGATCGTCTATCGGACTACCGCATTCACGCAGTGAGCACCTTTAGTAAGGATCCACAGGAAAGCCGCCGCCGCAAAATGGGATTCTACATGGGTGACGCCAGGATCAAAGCGACAACTCTACATAGCTTCAAAGGTTGGGAATCGCGTCTACTTGTTGTGTACGTCACTGAAGCGATACACGCGGAAAGCCTGGCATTGGTTTATGCAGGATTGACGCGTCTTAAACGAAGCAGAGAAGGAAGTTGGCTTACAGTGGTTTGCTCTGCTTCCACTTTGGATAGATATGGCCAGACCTTTCCGGAGTTCATAAATCGTAAAGTGAACAGCAGAGTTCAACCAATGTAGCCGCTGGCGTCCGCTTCATATCAAAGGTCAGATAAGCGCCCTTGTGTTGAGCTGGAAAGGTGGCCAGGCGTAAAGGCGGGTAGATGTGCGGGGCAAGGCACCAGTGCAAACCCGGCAAACCATACAAACCCCGGCAACCCCACCCCAGCGACGGGTTTCGAGCAGGTCAGCCCGCTAGCACTACCCCCTCCGACGGAATTGGAAAGCCTCGATGACGGCTCACGTTTATGCCATCGGTTATGCGGCTCTTGAATTGATCGATCGCGCTTTTTTGCGGCGACAGGCTTCCAACTTCATCGTAGGGGCGATGGTACTACCTATTCGCCCCGAACCATTGCAATAAGTCGGCGGAACTCGATGTCTGCAGTGTCGCGTTTCCAGAAGTTGATAAAGCGTGCCACCACCTGTAAATTTCCCACTTCGTAGTGGCCACCACTGTCAATTCGATCCAGAGACGGCCGCAACTGGTTATCTAAACCATCAAATTGCAAAGTGAGACCCGTAACAGCACAACGATCACCGGCCTCATCGAGCAACTCATTCAGATGTGCAATTAGTGCCTCTTTCGTAAATCTGAGGTCTTTGTTTTTTACGTTGCGTTCAACAGTCTGCCCGTATGACTGCTTTGCCGTTTGTTCCGCTTGGTTCGCCATAGACCAAACTGCTTTAAACCTTGCATCTTTTATGTGGCCGGTGTTCTGACGCTCCAGCTTGCTCTGCCACCAGAGAGCGTCCAACGTCCACAGATCAATATTCAGGTCGTCGGCTAGATCGAGCAGTACAGTGTTAACAATTTCGTACTTCTTGCCGTCGGTGGCACCGCGCGGAAATGCGGGCCAAACCCCACGTTCACGCATCTCTGGCTCACTAGTACCGTTCCAAACTCCGTAGCGATCAGGAAATGCTAAAAGTAACATCGGGGTAAGAGTGCCTGCACCTACACCATGCACCATGGCCAATGCGTTATCGAACCTCTCAGACAAAGGCGCAGTTTCGTTGACTAAAATGGCTATGGCGTTCCGCAAATTATCCATATTGTCCACCGCAGGGCGGCCCAAGCGCTCCAAGCCCGTCCAGTGGTGATTGTGTTGGAAGCTTAGGAAATCGAGGTAATCCTGCTGCGAAAGGCTTGAAGGATCTCGGAAAAGAGGTCCAAAACGGTGAACCACTTCGTCACGTTTGGAAACGATGCGATCAATGTCGGGCAGGCTAAGTGCTTTTTGTACATCAAAATTCATAACCCCTGCGATACAAAAAACATGGTCCAAGACCAAGTGAGAAGTAACGAAACAGAATTGGTTAGTTTCTTTAAAACCAAGCCACTCGGCGAGATCGGCGTTGTCATTATCCCGGAGTTTGTCCCATTAGTAGTCAACCTCGTAAGCAACTTAGGCTTTCTGCGTGCGCGTCCGAATAGCTCCACCTAACTTGGGTTCTGCAGCCACAGAAAACCGGTTAGAAATGCAAATCAAGCCATCAGAGCAAATCTGATAGTCGATGCAACCCAGGCAACCCCACACTATCGACAGGTCCCGGATCAACCAGGCGCAAATTTGCACCGGGTTCGGCTGGCGCAGCGAGCACCAATGCTCCGGTGCAAGATACCCACTTGAAGACACCCAAGTCACAAAAACACATCCATGTTCGCTTGCCACATCTGTTTATCGGGTGATCCTGTGCCTCTTTGCTCGTGCGTGCGCGTGTACGAACACGTCACCTTAAGCAGTATAAGTATCTGATAATGATTGTAATTTCGAGATTCTGCGCCTAAGTTGAGTTGAGGCCAAAGGAGGTCTCAATGCCAACACTTAGATTTACGAAACGCGCGATCGAAGCGCTTCCACATACCCACAAAGGTCAGGTTCTTTACCGCGATGAAATGTTACGCGGGTTCGGGTTGCGGGTTGGTTCCAACTCCAAAGTCTACTTTGCTGAAGGGCAAGTACAGAACCGTACCCGCCGTGTTACTATTGGACGGGCTGATGTGCTTGGCGTGGATTCAGCTCGCAAACGTGCATTGGGCATTCTTAGCGACATGGCTGCGGGTATCGATCCAAATGCCGAAAAGCGGCGCATAGCTCAAGAGTGCGTTACGCTAGGCCAAGCATTTGACAACTTTTTCGAAACCAGGCCCAACCTAGCGGAGAGCACACGTGACAGGTATCAACGTAGCATCAACCTTTATCTGAAAGACTGGAAACTTAAGCCCGTTACCGAGATCAGTCGCCAGATGGTTCTGAAGCGTCACCGGCGTATCGCCATAGTCCATGGTGAAGTCACAGCTAACAATGTTATGCGTCATTTCCGGTCTGTCTATAACGTCACAGCAGCTGCACACGATGAATTTCCTCCAAATCCGGTAAAAATACTAACGCAAGCGCGCGCCTGGTTCCCGGAGCAGCGACGGCGTACAGTGGTGTCAGCGATAGATCTTCCCACGTGGTGGCTGGGCGTCATGGCAGAACCTGACTATTCACGCGACTTTCTTTTGATCGCCCTTTTCACTGGTATGCGCCGCAATGAAATTGCTTCACTGCGGTGGGAATATATCGATCTGGAGGAAAGGGCCTTGCATATCCCCAAGACCAAAAACGGTGACCCCTTAGACCTTCCTCTGTCCGACTATCTCGTGAGTTTATTGCGGGGCCGGCGCGCGAACACCGGAAAGTCGCCCTGGGTTTTTCCTAGCAACGGCCGTACCGGCCACGTCGTCGAAACCAAGAAGTTCACTGCACGCGTTAGCGAGCGTAGCGGGATAAAGTTCACACTGCACGATCTGCGTCGCACCTTCATCACAATAGCAGAAAGTCTCGACATCCCGCACTACGCTTTGAAGCGTCTTCTGAATCACCGGATGTCCGGAGATGTCACAGCTGGTTACATTGTCAGCGACGTCGAAAGGCTAAGGGGCCCGGTGAACGAGGTTTCAGCACGCGTGTTGGAACTGACAAACACCGATGAAGAGGGAAAGGAACAGATCGCGTGAACGACGAGCCTGAGTTTGACTATTCCGATTTTCCCGACACGTGGCTGTGGGATGGTCGACCTTTAACAAGTGATCAGCGAAGTGCGTTGGCCAAAATCAATGAGGAAATGTGTAACAAGCACAATATTCAGGCTCGCGCAGAGCATAAGGAACTGCTCTACGATCTTGTTCGGCTGATCAACACACGATCTGTGGTGCGTGAAATAGATGGCACCATTTCACCGCCCAAAGACCAACCAACGATCAAAAACGCCCGTAAATCTATTAAGACAGCTGCTACTAAACTAGGGCAAGCTTACGAGGCTGTTTTCGCACTTGTTGGAAATGAAACGGCACGCGCAGCGCTGGAACGTATGGAGAGATTTGAAGAAATCCCGGAGCTAAATTCCAAAGTTGGCGAATTACAGGAAATTTTAGCAGAGGCTGCAGAGTTCGAGGGGAAAGGGGGATCGCGCGAAAATCCAGACTGGGTGAATGAATTTTGCGTAAAGTGCCAGGAATTTTGGTTTCGACACATGAGCGGTGGAACAACGCTGCCTTATCGTACAGGAACAGATAACCCATTCTCAATTTGGGTATATCAGCTTTACGATAAATTGCCGGGCTTAGTCGGCGCCAAAGCTCCCGTATCAATGTTGAAAACTGCCGCCAAGGTGCTGTTCGCTAAACGGTAAGAAAAATAACCCGTTTGGCGGCGATATTCTGACACCCAAACACCTGCGATTTGATGAACCGTTAGGCAAAAATAACGGAGGCATCAAAATGCACACTAAAGACACTTCTCTTCTGACTACCAAGCAGGCCGCGCGCCTGCTGGGACTGAGCCCTCAGACACTCGAAAAATGGCGTACTCAGGGTGTTGGCCCGAATTTCATCAAGCTTGGCAACAAGTCGGTTCGCTATAGCAGCCATGCCATCGAAGCTTTCATCGAAGGAGGCTGCGATGAAGAATGAGACCCCCTGCGTCACTTGGGACTTTTTTGTTCTTTGCGTCGAATCATACCATTTTCGTGAAACGACGCTGCTGCACACCAACGCGCTCGCGAAACTGACCGCACACACCCACTATCATTTCGCAGGGGAAAAGCGACGAAGAAGACGAGAAGCGCATTGCAACAGTGTTGATCGCTGGCGATTCGAACGTAGTAATCGACAACTGCGAACGCCCCATCGGAGGCGATACCCTCTGCGCTGTACTTACCACCGATATTTGGGCGGCTCGCATTCTCGGTAAATCGGAACTCGCGCGCACCCCTACGAATGCGCTTTTCATGGCAACCGGGAACAACCTCGTAATTGCAGGAGACATGGCTCGCCGCACTTTGGTTTGCCGCCTCGATCCTCGGACCGAGCACCCGGAATTGGCAGAGCACAACTTTGATCCCAGAGTTGAAGCAGAAGAGAAACGTGCGGCCCTGGTATCCGCCGGGTTGACGGTTTTGCGCGCGTACATCGCGGCCGGCCAGCCGAAGCAGTCATCGCCCCTGGGTTCGTTTCGCGAATGGAATTTGATCCGGGATGCAATCATCTGGCTCGGTTTGCCTGACCCGGTGATTACTGTGGAACGCAATAAAATCGACGATCCCCAAAAATCGGAATTGGCAAACCTTCTTCACGTTTGGGAAGCCGCCCTCGGGCAGCAAGCAAAATGTTTGGCGGAAATCGGGGTGATGGCCGAAGAGAACAAATCCCATAAGATTGGCGACCTCTATCGGGCCCTGGCCTCGATGACCCGAGGCGGACAGTTCAACGCTAAGAGCATCGGCCGTTTGTTGATGAAACACAAAGACCGGATCGTGAACGGGCGCGTTCTTCGCGCGGAATCGGATTCAGCTGGATCCAAGCTCTACCGTGTCGAGGTGGTTGGGCGTTCTGAAAAGGCATATGAACGCCCACCACCAGATGATTTTCCGTTCTGAACTGCAGAGAGCATCAGATACCAGGTAACGGCGCGGGAAGCGACACCCGCGCCGGCTTTGTATGGTTTGCCGGGTTTGTTTAAGCACCGCCACCGGTTGCAAATGCCCGGTCATTTGGTCCGTATTAAATTCAAAATCAGAAAAACCGTTCGCAGCCGCTTTTTACGCATGGCAGGAGGGCACACAAGGGCTCTACTTCCGAAACATTTGCCTTCGAATCTGCACGTTTTTGGTTGTGTTCATTCGCCGATAGGCAAACATTACAAACCATGAAAGATTCTTACTTTTTTTCTTCTGTAGCTGATTTCCTGTATGCCTCTGATGACGCAATCCTTGGTGAACTTACCCGCGCCCATCACCACGCGTTGGAACACCAGCAACGCGACGCCTGGATCAAGCAAATCACGATACTTAAGGATCAACTGAAGGCTGATCGAACCGGTTACATATTCTTGGAATTTTCCATTCCTCGCATGGGTAAGCGAGCTGATGTCGTTCTGGTCCGAAACGGCATAGTCTTCGTGATCGAGTTCAAAGTAGGCTCAGCAACCTTTGATCGCTACGCGATTGACCAAGTTCACGACTACGCGCTGGACTTAAAGAATTTCCACCTCGGCAGTCACACTCTGGCGATCGTACCCATTCTTGTGGCGACACGGGCCCAAGCGACGCCAACAGAGACGCGCTGGGCAGACGACCTGGTGGCCGCCCCAGTTTTGGTAGGGGGTATGGGGTTGGGTGCCGCACTGACCCTGGAGGGACCGCAGGGCGCCCCCGCGGACGAAGTAGATGTTTCATCCTGGCGTGCATCGGGGTACCGCCCGACGCCCACTATCATAGAAGCAGCTGAGGCCCTGTACCGGGATCATTCCGTCGATGAGATTTCGCGTTCTGACGCCGGCGCGATAAACCTTAAGGCCACGTCTAACCGCATTGCTGAAATCATCGAGTCCTCCAAACGAGCCAATCGAAAATCCATTTGCTTCGTTACCGGAGTACCGGGAGCCGGGAAAACCTTAGCTGGTCTGAACATCGCCTCCAAACGCGCCCAGCGTCACGAAGATGAACACGCCGTGTTTTTGTCGGGCAATGGCCCGCTGGTTGACGTACTGAGAGAAGCGCTCGCTCGGGACCAGGTCACCCGTGATGGCATCAAGAAAAGCGATGCGTTGCGCTCGGTTCGACAGTTCATCCAAAATATCCATCATTTCCGAGACCACTACGTCGGTTCAGATGAAGTACCATTTGAAAAGGTGGTCGTCTTCGATGAGGCCCAACGCGCTTGGACAAGTGACCAAGCCTCAAAATTCATGCAAACCAAACGAGGGCAATCCGACTTTGACATGTCAGAGCCCGAATTTCTGATTAGTGTGATGGATCGCCGTCAGGATTGGTGCACGATCGTTTGCTTGATTGGCGGTGGGCAAGAAATCAACACCGGCGAGGCAGGGCTTTCAGAATGGCTAACTGCGCTTAAAACGCGTTTTTCCAATTGGGACGTTCATGCTTCCGATTTGCTCAGTGATCGCCACTACACGGCTGATCGAACGGCCATAGAGATGTTGTCGGCACCGCATATTCAGAAACACAATGACCTTCATCTATCAGTTTCGATGCGCTCGTTTCGGGCTGAGCGGCTTTCGGCCTTCGTCAGCTATATTCTAGATGGCAATGCTGACGGAGCTCGCACGACGTTGGACCAGCTCCGAGACCGCTATCCGGTTGCGGTCACACGCGATCTAAACCTGGCGCGCAATTGGCTGCGAAGTCATTCTCGAGGAACGGAACGCTATGGCCTTGTCGCTTCGTCCGGGGCCCTAAGACTTCGCTCTGAAGGGATTCATGTCAAATCAAGCATCGACCCAGCAAGCTGGTTTCTTAATGAAAAGACTGATGTGCGATCCTCCTACTATCTGGAAGAAGTGGCCACGCAATTCGACGTTCAGGGGCTCGAGCTCGATTGGGCAGGCGTCTGTTGGGATGCAGACCTGCGCAGGGTTGAAGATGAATGGCAGTTCCATGCCTTTAAAGGAACAAAATGGCAAAACGTGCGAGATCAAACAAAGCGCAGCTATCTATTGAATGCATATCGCGTCTTATTAACAAGGGCACGGCAGGGGTTTGTGATCTTTGTTCCCTATGGCGATCCTTCCGATCTTACTCGCCCACCAGCCTTTTACGACGAAACCTACGCGTATCTGCTGCAGTGTGGAATCTCTGAAATCAGCAACGAAAGTGAGGCTCTTGTCAGCAGTGACAGTGGTAACGTTTCGCCTGACAAGCACTATTCTGGGCTGGCGCGACAGACGGCGGCAATTTGATATGAACACGCAATATAGAGCATTTAATATCAGCGCTCTATGTTGTTACTGCTGCAAATAAACGGTCCTGCGAAGCTGCGACACTTCGCTTGAGCATTCGACAGTGGCCGGGAAGCTATCTCTCATTTCGCAGAGTTCTGGCAATCCATTGATCGAGATCGTTGCGATCAACCTTCCCTAGTAGGTACTTGTCACGCTCAATGCGTTGAAGAGCACCGGCTGTGAGAAAAGATGTGGTGACGATAAATGCTTTGCTTGCTTTATGCTCCAGTCGGGTGTCAGCAAGCTCACGAACAACTGACAGTCCGACCTTTCGGTCTTCTCGGTTCTTTTTGGCCTGCCAGATCGACTTCATAAGGCCAGCGGGGCCGAGATCTTTGACCGCGACCACGTCAACCCCTCCATCCTTGGTTCCCTGCATAAGATCGACGCGATAGCCATCGGCTTCAAGCATCTTGGCGATAAGCTTCTCGAACTCTCGCCAAGAAAGATCATCGAGCTGTATCAGCTTGTGCTGCAGCCTCTGCAAAACCCCTATGCTCGGCGCAAGTCTTTGAAGGTTCCTTTGCGTATTAGTTCGCGCTAGAACATCTCCATCAAAAAATCCGAACGTAAACTGAGATTCTACTTCAATAGAAGGAACTTTGGTGGAGACAAACAGGGCACGAGAAGCCGGGAACCGCTCGATCGCCTGAGCCGCTATCGTCTCAGCTCGGTTGCCAGCCCAATCCACCTCGTCGAATACGAAAAGCCAGCGCGTGTCAGTTGAAACTTCGTTCCACATTTGATCCGGATTGTGGGCGAGTGCGGCGTAAGTCGTAGTAAAAGATGTGTCTTCTTCTAGCCCAAGTAGCTTTGGGGCGAAATTATGGCCAACATGTCGCCATTGTTCTGCCAGCACTCGGCGAGCACTTATGTACAGAACCTTATCTACGAGACCAGCTGCAACCATACGGGTCGCCGCAACGTGGGATGTTATAGTCTTTCCACTACCTGTTGCCGCGACGAGCAACGTTCGCGTATCGCTCCGGGCAAGGAAACTGTTAAGAAAGCTCTCTTGAAACGGCCTAAGTTGAGTTGGATGGAATTCCGTCACGCCAACTTCCCTATGCTTGTGTCATGCTTTCAGGTTCGCCGCATCGCTAGTGAGGTGTTTCACTGCCTCACGCAGCACTGCATGAGCCTCACTAACGAGAGTAAGGTCGCGCTTGAACTGTCCTTCTGGCCCGCCAACGAATTTCTCTCCATGGAGGTAGCTATTGCGAACACGACAGACGCCATTGACAATAAGTTGAGCTACGTTCGTCAAGGGCTTGGTCCGCTCCGGTGACCATTCCATGTTAGCTAGCAGGCGCCTTGGTGGATCGCCCACAAGTGTGACGGCGATCCCACTAGCTTCGATATACCGGAAAAATTCTTGACCGAGATTTTTTGCGAACGCGTCCCAATCCGCCTCAGCAACTTCCTTGTTTTTACGTAAATATCCTGATCTTTTTAGGGCGTGCTCAGTTTGCCCAAAGGTGCGAGCGAATGCCACTGCTTCCTCGTACGGATTTGTCATTGCTGCTCCCCGCTTGAAGCGTTTGTTTTATCGAGAAGAAGAACACATAGCAACTGCACACCCAATGACTTCTAGAGCAGTACTGTTCGCGATTTGAGAGAACAGCCTGACGAAAGAAGTCTCCGCTGCAACTAGTGACAAGTCACACCGCAACATCGTGATGACCAAACTATCGGCAGTGGTGGGGCGGAAAATACAGTTCTACTTGTAGACATTAGAAAACAATGGTGCCTCAAGAGGGACTCGAACCCCCGACCTTGTCCTTACGAAGGACCTGCTCTACCAGCTGAGCTATTGAGGCTTTCAGGCCCTACTATGGCCCTACTAGTTCTATGTCTTTGCCGCGAACTCCTTGGTTTTGCAAGTCATTCTCGCAGGGACCCGCTAATTACGAAGGACCTGCTCTACCAGCTGAGCTATTGAGGCAAGCGAAGGTTCGTTTAAACCGTCGTGCTGGCACGTGCAAGCCTCGAAATCTTAAGTCACCGCAGGCGAATTTGGGGATGATTCCCTCGATCCCAGCTGTCTGCGGGCTTGCCTGGATGAGCGGCCGGCTCCAAAACGCGCTTTTTTTCAAGGATTTACCTTTAATACCACCAGTCACACGATAATGATTGACCATCGCCCTTTATTTCAATAATTCATGAATTATGATAGAAAAAATAACAGGCCAACTGGCCATACTCGGTCATCCGCAGCGTATCTCGGTGTTTCGCATGTTAATGCGACGTTTTCCTGACAGTGTTCCTGCAGGAGAGGTGGCGGCAGAGCTCGGCATAAAGGCCAGCACCCTGTCGAACTACCTGAACGCGCTACAGCGATCGGGGCTGGTCAAACAGGAACGTTCGGGAACGTCTCTGCTCTATTCGATTGAAATGAAAAACGTGCAGCAAATGCTCGATTACCTGATCGTCGATTGCTGCCGTGGTCGCCCAGACATCTGCATGCCCTTTGCGCAAGGAAATAAGACAATGACCGACCGGAAATACAACGTTTTGTTTTTGTGCGTGGGCAACTCTGCCCGCTCGATCTTTGCTGAATCGTTGCTGCGTTCCCTCGGCGGCAAAAGGTTCAACGTGTATTCGGCGGGAACGCAGCCCGCCTCCGAGCTCAACCCGTTCGCCTTGCAGGTTCTTGGCGACAAGGGGCATGACACGTCGGTTTTGCGCTCCAAGCACATGTCCGAATTTGCAGCCCCCGGCGCACCTGAAATGGATTTCGTTTTCACCGTCTGCAATCAGGCTGCAAACGAGGAATGCCCGGCCTGGGAAGGCCAGCCGATCAGCGGCCATTGGGGCATGCCGGATCCGGTCAAGGCCCAAGGCACGGACGCCGAGAAAAGCCTCGCCTTTCAAAATGCCTACGGCGCGCTCAAGCGCCGGATCGAGGCCTTTACCTCTTTGCCGGTCGAAAGCCTCGACCGGAACGCACTTCAATCTGCTGTCGATGACATCGGCAGAACGCCTACTGAGGACTCGCAATGACGACATATGCTGTAAACGGCTTGGGCCGGATGGGGAAACTGGCCCTGAAGCCGTTGCTGGAGAAGGGCGCCAAGATTGCCTGGATCAATGACGCTGTCGGCGACCCGGAAACGCATGCGCATCTGTTGGAATTTGACACGGTGCACGGTCGCTGGGATGCCAGCTTCGGACATGACGCCGAAAGCGTTACGATCAATGGAACACGCCTGCCCTTCATTGGCACCACAAACCTGAACGACCTGCCTCTGACTGGTGTCGACGTCGTTATCGATTGTACGGGCGTCTTCAAAACCGAGGCAAATCTGGCCCCCTATTTCGACGCCGGCGTGAAGAAAGTTGTCGTCTCAGCTCCGGTCAAGGATGGCGCGACCGCCAATATCGTAGTCGGCGTAAATGACGATACCTATGATCCGACCACACATAACATCGTGACCGCAGCGTCTTGCACCACCAATTGCCTGGCTCCGGTCGTCAAAGTGATCCACGAAAACCTGGGCATCCGTCACGGCTCAATGACCACGATCCATGACGTGACAAACACCCAGACCATCGTGGATCGTCCCGCCAAAGACCTGCGCCGCGCGCGGTCCGCGCTGAATTCTCTGATCCCGACGACGACCGGCTCGGCTACCGCAATCACGCTGATCTATCCCGAACTGAAAGGCCGGCTGAATGGCCACGCCGTGCGAGTTCCCTTGCTGAACGCGTCACTGACGGATTGCGTGTTTGAAGTGGAACGCGAAACCACGGTCGAAGAGGTCAACGCGTTCTTCAAAGCCGCAGCCGAAGGTGAACTGAAAGGTATCCTTGGCTATGAAACGCGGCCTTTGGTGTCGACGGATTATACCAATGACGAACGTTCTTCGATCGTTGATGCCCCGTCGACCATGGTGGTGAACGGTACGCAGGTGAAGATCTATGCGTGGTACGACAACGAAATGGGTTATGCGCATCGTCTGGTCGATGTAGCCTTGATGGTCGGTGCCTCGCTGTGACAACTGCGCCCGAACAAAGGCCCGAAGGTCTGTCGGCCTATATCGCCGTCACGGCGGCCTATTGGGCCTTTATGCTGACCGACGGAGCCCTGCGTATGCTGGTGCTGTTGCACTTTCATACGATGGGCTTCTCGCCGGTGCAGTTGGCGTATCTGTTTGTTCTGTATGAAATCGCCGGTATGGCGACGAACCTTGCCGCAGGTTGGATTGCAGCCCGGTTCGGGCTGGCGTCAACGCTCTATGCAGGGCTGGCGTTGCAGGTTGGGGCGCTGCTTGTTCTCACTCAGTTAGACCCTAATTGGGCGATTCCAACCAAAGTTGTCTTTGTGATGATCGTTCAGGGGGCCAGCGGGGTCGCCAAGGATCTGGCCAAGATGTCCTCGAAATCTGCCGTCAAACTGCTGGCACCTACCGAAGGTGGCGGCCTGTTTCGCTGGGTTGCCGTCCTGACCGGGTCAAAGAATGCGGTCAAAGGGCTGGGCTTTTTGCTTGGTGCCGCACTCTTGGCAACGCTTGGCTTTATGTGGGCCGTTCTCGTCATGGCAATCGTGTTGGCGGTTATCCTGTTCACTGTGATCTTGTTCATGCCGCCCGGCCTGCCCAAGGGGCGCAAAGGGGCGAAATTCTCCGAGGTCTTCTCGAAATCACCCAACGTGAACTGGCTGTCGGCGGCGCGGGTCTTTCTGTTCGGCGCACGTGATGTCTGGTTCGTGGTCGGTGTCCCGATTTACTTCTACGCCGTCCTGTCGGACGGCACCGAGGAAGGAAACCGCGCCGCGTTCTTCATGATCGGCACCTTCATGGCGGTTTGGGTGATCCTGTACGGTGCCGTCCAGGCCAGCGCCCCCAAAATCCTGCGCGCGAATGAACGAACTGAAGGCGACCTGATCCAAGCCGCCCGCAACTGGGCGGCTGCCTTGTTCTGTGTCCCGGCCGCATTGACCATCGCTGTCCTGCTGTCGTCGGGTCCAGAGATATGGCTGACCGTTACTCTGGTCGTGGGCCTGTTGGCGTTCGGCGCGATCTTTGCGGTCAATTCCTCGCTGCATTCTTATCTGATTCTGGCCTTCACCAAATCGGATCGAGTCACGATGGATGTGGGATTCTACTACATGGCCAACGCAACGGGCCGCCTGATGGGCACCGTTTTGTCTGGCCTGACCTATCAGATCGGGGGACTTCCGATGGTTCTGGGCACGGCCGCTGTGATGGTGGCACTGGCGGCACTGACATCCGGCAAGCTGACCGATCAGACGAATGAGGCATATACATGAGCATCTTCGAACGTTACCTGACCGTCTGGGTCGCCCTCGCCATGGTCGTCGGCGTCCTGATCGGCCTCGCCGCGCCCGGCCTGGTTCAACTGGTCGCTTCGGCCGAGGTGGCGAGCGTCAATCTGGTCGTGGCCATTCTGATCTGGGCAATGGTCTATCCAATGATGGTCAGCGTCGATTTCGGTGCGGTTGCTGGCGTCGCCCGCCAGCCGCGTGGTCTGATCGTGACTTTGGTGGTCAACTGGCTGATCAAGCCATTCACCATGGCTTTTCTGGCGGTTCTGTTCTTTGACTACGTCTTTGCCCCATGGATTAAGCCCGAAGACGCGGCCCAATACACCGCCGGTCTGATCCTTCTGGGTGCGGCACCCTGCACAGCGATGGTGTTTGTCTGGTCTCAGCTGACTAAAGGCGACGCGACTTATACCTTGGTGCAGGTCTCTGTGAACGACCTGATTATGGTGGTTGCGTTTGCGCCTATCGTGGCCTTCCTGCTGGGTGTCACCGATATTCAGGTCCCGTGGCAGACTTTGGTTCTGGCAACTGTGCTTTATGTGGTTCTGCCTCTGATCGCCGGCCTGATTACGCGCCAAAAACTCGGATCACAGGCGGCCATTGATGCGTTCTCGGCCCGCGTCAAACCATGGTCGGTGATGGGGCTGATCGCCACCGTCGTTATCCTGTTCGGTCTGCAGGGACATACCATTCTGGCCAAACCGCTGGTGATTGTGCTGATCGCGGTACCGATCCTGATCCAGAGCTACGGCATCTTTGCGCTTGCCTACGGTGCCGCCTATGCATTGAAGGTCCCGCACCGGATCGCCGCACCGTGCGCGATGATCGGGACATCGAACTTTTTCGAACTCGCGGTCGCCGTTGCCATCAGCCTGTTTGGCCTGAACTCGGGCGCGGCGCTGGCTACTGTTGTGGGTGTTCTGGTCGAAGTTCCGGTCATGCTGTCGCTCGTCGCGATTGCGAACCGCCCCCGAGCCGGGTTTCCCGAATCTGCGCCGTCATAGGTCGGGTCAGCGCGAAACCAAATTCATCAAAGTACTGAAACAAAGAACGGCTTCAGCTGTTCTTTGTTTGAGATCGCTTTCAACACTGCGCGTGCGGTATCCAGAGACTCTCGGATCGTGACATCCATATCCAGATACCGATAGGTACCCAAGCGACCGACAAAGGTGACGTTCCGGGTCTTTACAGCCAGGGCAACATACTCACCCAGCAGTGCTTTTTCCTTCACCTGACGGATCGGGTAGTAGGGAATGTCATCCGGACCGGCAGCGCGGGAAAACTCACGATAACAGACCGAGCCTTCATGCGTTTCCCATGGCGCGAAATGCTTGTGCTCGGTAATCCGGGTAAAGGGTACGTCTTCTTCGCCATAGTTCATCACCGCACAGCCCTGATAGTCGCCGTCATGGGTGAAGCGTTCGAAATCAAGGGTGCGATAGCCCAGACGGCCAAGCTCATACTCAAAGTAGCCGTCCAACGGGCCGGAGTAGAACACGTGATCGAAGTCGTCCGTCATGCTGCGGTCGAAGGTGGTGTTCAGCTTAACCGTAGTTCCCGGGTGATCGATGATACCTGCAATCATGTCGGTATAGCCGTTCTCGGGCATACCCTGGAATTTATGGAAAAAGTAGTTGTCGTCGTAGTTGAATCGAACCGGTAGACGCTTGAGGATCGACGCTGGCAACTCGGACGGGTGACAGCCCCACTGTTTGATCGTGTAACCCTTGAAGAACGCCTCATAAAGATCGCGACCGACGAACCGCAGCGCCTGTTCTTCGAAACTCTGCGGGTCGGTGATCGATGTGTCAGCCTGCTCTTCGGTAATAAACGCGCGTGCTTCTTCGGGGCGCATGGTCTTGCCAAAGAACTGGTTGATCGTGTGCAGGTTCACCGGAAGGGAATAGACCTGACCCTGAGACGTGGTTTTGACGCGGTTCTTGTAAGGCAGGAAGTTGGCGTATCGGTTCACATATTCCCAAACTTCTTCGTCGTCCGTATGGAAAATATGCGGCCCGTAGACATGCACCATGACCCCGGTATCGGCGTCGCGTTCGGTGTGACAGTTGCCGCCGATATGGTCGCGGCTGTCGACAACTGTGATCTCATGGCCTTGTTCGGCAAGTTCCCGACCAATCACAGCTCCGGACAGCCCTGCCCCTACCATCAAAAATCGCATCTCAGGCACTTTCCCGTTTCAGCGAAATCGTCGTCATGTCGAGCGGTTTGATCAGTTGGCGCCGGGCAATCTTGAAAATGCCGGACCGCGCCTCGCTGGAACTGCGGAAATTCGAGAGAACCGACATCCAGGCGCGGCACATGTGCCAACCCACGTTCAAACGGCCCGAAATCGGCTGCCCGCCCTGCAAGATCGCTGCAAAGACGACCGGGACGGTGCGCCGGGACAGATCGAACATCTCTTTCAGCACGGCCTCTTCTTCTTCGGAACTGAGGTTGTTGGACTCGGCCATCGCAACTTTCAGGTTCTTTCCGATCGGCCGTGTGTGGTGCATCGCGATTTCATCCAGGATGGCGGTTCGAAATGCGCCGGCCTCGGCCCAGCGGCACCAGATATAATCCAGGCCGTAGCCGCTCATCGTGCCCTGGAACAGCGGCAGCGCTTTCTTCAAGATATCCTGATGCAGACACGGGGCCATGATCTCGATGTAATTTGTGTATCGCAACACAAAGCCCGGGCATTGGCTGAACACGAAATGCGAGAAATAGCTTTCCGGGGTCAGGGATGGCTGCGCGATACGTAATCCATGAACCTGCATGGCATCAAACAGCGCATTGACGTCCTCTGCACTGATGTCGAGATCGTCATCCGGCAGCCAGTAAAAGTCATATTGATCAAGGTCTCGATCTGCGAGAGTTTTGTACAAGCCGTCCCACTTGCCGCCCTTGACCAAAACGGCCTCAACACCCGGCTCGGGTTCAAAAGCCGCAAACGCCTCATCCGAGAAATAGCTGATCAGAAGATCGAAATTTCGATCTTCATGGGGAATCTCCTGCCACCGATGGTGCAATGAGTTTTTGCCCGCACGGACAACCACAAGGCTTTTCTTCATACGCGATTCCGGACCCGATTATCGGCCTTCATCAACGGGCCAAGCCCTTCAATCATGTCCGGGTTCAGGGGATGGCTCAACCGTCCATGTGTGTATTTGGCCTGATAGAGCAAGTTGCGAACGAATCTGGTAAAGGGCGAACCCGGTTTGGTCTTGCTGCGACAATGGTCAATTGTACTGTCAAATTCTTGGCGTTCTGTGACCATCTTTTCCCCAAGGGTAAGGATGGGCACATTGTGCTCCCAATAGAATTTCAGGTCGATGTCGATCGGCCGTGCAATCGGAGCGTCAAGCGCCAGAAGCCGCGCGGCCGCCCGTCGACCGATGATATAGCCCGTGGTCCTGGGAGGAAGCCGATCCGACAGAACAAGGTCCTGATCTGCAACGGATTTTATCACTTGCCCGTTGTTGCCCGACACGCCATCCAACTTGATCATGACGTCTTCAAAGCAATCGCCGCATTCGGAAAGCTCATCGAAAAATGGCCTGGGATCTTGCACGAATGTGGCGTCGTCTTCCAATACAAGGCTTACAGGGTCCTTAGAATCCACGACCTCCTGCCATATCTGGCGATGCCCCAAGGTACAGGCGACCTCGTTGCGGCTGAGCGGACGTTTGAACTTGATGCGGTTCATCTCCGCATCATAGAAGCTCCGCAACTCCGAGTTGTTCAACTGTTCACCAGAAATGGCGTCGCTGAATTCAAGGTTCAAGCCAAAGCGCGCAAACTCATTTTCGCAGAAACGTCGCCGCTCCACGTCGGTGGGCAGACTCAGAATGACGGCCTTGATCGACACTTATCTATTACCAATAATTTTTTTCACAGCGTTACTATGGGCCGTGTTTACCAAGTACAAGCGTAAAAGGTCGATCATTTTTTCCATGACACATCAACAATTTCAAACGGCAGAAAACCGCCCACAAGCCTCTAACAAAGCAACGCTCCAACAATCGACTCTGAAACATCAGGCGTCATTGCCTTCTTTCATTAACATATCATAATGAAACCACTAAGAAAATCGCTTGTCTCCGCTAAATGTCCCTTTGCAGAGTTTTGCTGGCGAAAACCTTTTTTGTTTTCGACCAAGAGATTTTCGACCCATGCAACACCTTCGAACCGCTCAAAAGTTGTGCAAATGTGGTATCGCATGGAATTGAGAGCACCAAATGCAGGCATCGCAGCCGGCGTTTACGCGGCATATCGCGGGGGTCCGGAGGGAAACACGCAACGTCACTGCCACTTATTTCTTCACCATGCACTTGCGCGACCGGCCGCATGAACCTATTTGCCTACGACTCTGCGCCCCGATCGGAATGGGCAACTCTGTCGCGTCATTTGATCTGCCCTTTAGACAGGATCGATTATAGGTTATCTGAGCGAGCGCATGATTTCATGATCTGGAGAATTCAATGATTAAGCGTGCCTGGACCGAGTGGCGATCAGGCTATATGGGCCGCCTCATCAGCGAAAGCTTTTTTGCCCAAGGTCCTCTTTATGCCGTTGCCATCGTTGCGATGATCGCCGTTGCCGCGACCACCGCTGGCTCTGCCTTTATGATGGAATACATCGTCGACGCGATGACCAGCCCTGATATGCGCGAGTGGGCAGCGATGATTGCCCTCGGCGTTGTTCTGCTTTTTCTGGCCAAGGCGGTCGCTTCTTACATTCAGTCGATCTACCTTGCGCGTGCGGGAAACCGGATCATCGCGATGCAACAAGACCGCGTGTATCGCAAATTGTTGCGGCATGGCGTTTCATTTTTTGCCCAAAATGAATCCTCTGACCTGCTCATGCGCACCACACATGGTGCGCAAGCCGCGCGAACCCTGATTGACGTTATCGTCACAGGATTTGTCCGCGACGCGCTAACCCTGGTGGGTCTTGTAATCGTCATGGTGTATCAGCAGCCCGTGCTATCCATCATGTTCTTCGTTGTCGGCCCGGTGGCTTTGCTGGGTGTGCGGTACTTGCTGAAAAGCGTACGCTCGATCATGCAGCAGGAATTCAAATCGCTGGCAGAGATCATCCGGGTGCTGCAGGAAACTTCGGCTGGTATCAAGGTGATCAAGGTCTTCTCGCTTGAGGATCGCATGATCAACCGCATGGAAACCGCCATCCTCAAGGTCGAGGAACGCTCGAACGACATTGCGCGACTGCAGTCCATCGCCAGCCCGCTGATGGAATTTCTGGCCGGCCTTGCCGTTGCCGGCGTTCTGGTCGTCTCGACCCTCGGTATTGCAGGTACGGAACAGCCGACCGCGGGTCAGTTAATGTCCTTTATCACAGCTTTGCTAATGGCTTATGAGCCCGCCAAACGTCTGTCGAGAATGCGCGTTCAGATCGAGGCAGCCATGGTCGGCGTCGGTATGCTTTTTGGCCTTCTGGATCAGGAAGACACGATGCAGGAAAGCCCCGAAGCGCGCGACCTTCTGAATGGACCTGGTGAGATCGCTTTGCGCAACGTCACCTTCGGATACCACGGTTCAATTCCTGTAATCGAAAACATGAACGTGACTTTCGACGCCCGGAAAACCACGGCCTTGGTAGGGCAATCTGGGGGCGGTAAGTCGACGATATTCGGGCTGATCATGCGGTTCTATGACCCTGATGAAGGAACGGTCGAAATCGACGGCCAGAACCTGGAAGACGCCAGCTACGCGTCATTACGGCGGAAGATATCTTATGTAGGCCAGGACACGTTCCTGTTTTCGGCCTCCGTTATGGAGAACCTACGCTGCTCGGCACCGGACGCGTCGAACGAGGAGGTCATCGAAGCCGCAAAGGCAGCATACGCGCATGATTTCATAAGCGGTCTGCCGGATGGCTATGACACACAGGTCGGTGAAAACGGTACCTTCCTGTCAGGCGGTCAAAAACAACGGATTGCTATTGCACGGGCGATTCTGCGCAATGCCGAAATCTTGCTGCTGGACGAAGCCACCAGCGCGTTGGATGCTGAATCCGAAGCTCTCGTAAAGTCGGCACTGGACTCGTTGACGCAGAATATGACCGTAATTGTGATTGCCCACCGGCTTTCGACTGTTCTTGAAGCCGACAAAATCATGGTCGTGCAGGATGGTTCTGTGGTCGAGCAGGGCAACTTGGACGAATTGATGGAAATGAATGGCCAGTTCCGCAACTTGTTCGACCAGCAATTTAAGAAACGGGAATCCACAGCCGAGGTAAGTGTCGAAACTACGGATTGATCGCGGCACAGCTGATTTTATGAACGCGATGGCCAGCCCTTGGCCGTCGCCTTGGCAAATGGATTGCTGCCAAAGACGTTGTACCAGTTTGATGCGATCGGGCTACCGACAGAAAGCTGTTGCATTTCTGTCCCATCATCTTTGAAAACTTTGATTTTGGGACTTAATTTCGCACAACCTGAAATTTAATAACTTCTTCCAAAGACTCCCGTTTCCGCTACGAGACTGAAATGATGCGGAATACCAGTGCGACTTAGTATTCAACTATTCTACTTGAGGCTTAAACATGGTCACTAGTGTTTCGAGGCCCTCCTCCTCTTCACCACTGCACTCAATTCAAGGACCTGTGGCCTATGGTGATGGAATTGACGGCACGACGACCGTACTCACATATAACTTCGCCCAAAACGTCGACACGCAGCCCTGGACCGAGGCATACAAAGCAGAATTCAGGGCTGCACTCGCCGTCTTTGAAGCTGTCGCAAATATCAGATTTGTTGAAACTGCCAGCGTGACGGCTGATCTGCAGGAGTTTATTGCACCAAGTTCAGCCTTCGGAGGACCAAACACATTAGGTTCACATCAAATTAATTTCTTTGGCCCGTCCAAGGGCAATTATAGCACTGACTATTGGAGGCCGGGCGCTCAGAGCAACGGCGACCCCGGCGGATTTTTTTTCACAACAATCGTTCATGAAATTGGGCACGCCTTGGGATTGTTGCACCCGCATGATAACGATCTTGGCACATCTGTCATGAACGGAGTGACCTCGCCCTTCGGTTCCTATGGGGTCGGAAATTTGAACCAGGGCGTTTACACCGTTATGTCCTACAATGACGGTTGGACACAGCAGAACGGCCTGCTCTCGGTTTCAGCAACTTATGGCGGCTCAACCGGTCTGGGCGCATTGGATATCGCCGCCCTGCAGAATATGTACGGCGCAAACACGTCAACCAATTCCGGGGACAACGTATATATTCTCTCGGCAGCGAATGTTGCTGGTGTAGGCTATCAGGCCATCTGGGATACCGGCGGCATCGACATTATCGCCCATAACGGCCAGCAAGGGGCAACAATCGACCTGCGAGCTGCCACTCTGGACTATTCAAGCACCGGTGGTGGTGTTGTTTCGCACGCTGCAGGAGTCAAAGGTGGCTTCACGATCGCCCATGGCGTCGTAATTGAGAACGCTGCAGGCGGTTGGGGCGATGACACGATCTACGGCAACAGTGCGGTGAATGATCTGCGGGGTCACAACGGGCACGATACGATATTCTCGGCATCAAACGGTTACAACAACAACACAATCTACGGCGGGAACGGCAACGACGTCATACACCTCGCCAATGGGCGTGGCGCGGATACCGTTTATGGTGAAAATGATGACGACATTGCCCTTGTATCAAGAAACGAGGGTTCGTTTTTTGGCGGCGCCGGGCATGACACGATCAGATTTGTCAGCGCATTAAGTAATTTCCTGTTCCTCAACAACGGCGGAAATTACGAGTTCCTTAACCTGATTTCGCGATCCACATTCACCGTTGGCACTGATGTCGAACTGTTTCAGTTCCAAAACGGGGTATGGACTTACGATCTGGCGGATCTGCTCCCTAGGGTGGCCGTTCAGAATATTGAAACCAACGGCACTGTTCTCCAACACGCCGCGCAAGGCGCTTACATTTTGGACGGCGGCACATTGAACATTGGCTTGAAGTACAATGACCAAATCGTCGGCGACCAAACCTTCGCAGGCTGGCAGGCTGTACAAGCCCAGGCTTCCAACAGTGGTTATCGGGTTTTGTGGAAAAGCTCCGACGGTCAGTACGTGAATTGGGTCGTACATTCTTCAGGTAACTTCATCACAACTGACCGCATTGAAAACATTGTCGACCTGGAAACCTTTTTTAATGCTGATCTGAACGATGACGGGACAATCGGGCACACGATCAACACCGTTGAAACAGATGGCTCGACCAATCTCCGCGAATCCACACATGGGTTTTACGTGATCGGCTCGGATACTCGGATCAAATTCAACGGCCAGGATGTCGGACCCCAAAGCTTCGCCGGCTGGAAGGCCATTCACGTTGAGGCCGATGGCAATGATTACCGGGTTCTGTGGACAAACGGTAATGGGGAGTACACAGATTGGACCGTGGACGGAAGCGGTTCTTATGTAAGTCACACGACTGTCGACAACATCGTTGATGTTGAAACCGTGTTCGACGTCGATTTCAACAATGATGGCACAATCGGCCATACCACCAGAACCATTGAGTCCAACGGATCCACGACCCTGTCCGCATCGACACACGGGTATTATCTGATTGGCGCGGATAAAAAGATCGAATTCAACGGGGAATATGTAGGACCAAACAGCTTTGCCGGCTGGGAGGCCGTACAGGTCGAAGCCAAGGATGGCGGGTACCGCGTTCTCTGGAAGAACGAATCTGGTGAATACACGGATTGGACCCTGAACGGCGACGGTGAGTATGTGTCTCATGCTCCTGTCGGAGTCATTGAAGATGCTGAAATTCTCTTCGGCGTTGATCTGAATGACAACGGAACAACTGGGTATGAGACCACCACCGTCGAGACAAACGGTTCAACATCGCTGGCCATAGCGCGTCAGGGGTTCTACCTGATTGATGGCGCGACGCGGATCAAATTTAACGGTCAGGACGTCAGCCCCAGCAGTTTTGAAGGCTGGGTCGCCATTCACGTCGAAGCCACTGCAGGCGGCTTCCGTGTCCTATGGAGGGATGGCGACAGAAACTACACAGAATGGACCCTTGATGGCGACAGCAATTATGTACGCCACACCATTGTAGACGAAGCTGCAAATGTCGAAAGCTTTTATGGTGCCGATATCGACGGAAGCGGAAGTGTCGGTCTGGAGGAGCCAAGGCTAGCGCAACAGCCAAGCAACATCCAAAAGACCAATATCCCGGAAGAGCGTCAAGCATACTTGCCCGCGAACGACTCCGAGGACGAGTTTCACTTCGACGCAGAATCAATGGAACGGTTGGCGGGTACTAATTCCAACCTAGGAGACGAATCCGGCGAGCTTGATGTTCTGCTCACCACTGCCGCGCATGAAGCGCACCGCGATACCACCCAAGGTAACGCAGGTATTGATCAGGGATTACCGGCAGGTTTCACTCTTGAAAGCATGCTTGAGGAAGACGCTTTCTGGCTGTGAGGCCCATGGAAGCGAAAAGACCGTCGTATTTTCAAAGGTTCAACAAAAAAAGGCGGGATGCGAATTGCATCCCGCCTGTTGTACTCACCGTTGAGCCAAAAACTCAGTTCTCAGCCAGCGCTTTTGATAGAGTGTAGTATAGGCTGCCTACGGCATCCTCGGGAGATGTCAGGAAGACAGTGTCGATCGCTGGCTTAGGATGTTCTTCTTTGGCCAGCGCAAACGAGACAAACCTTTCTTTCGTGAACCCATCCAAAAAGATCACCTTCAGACCAAGCTCGCGTGCGATCCACGCGATATTGGACTCGCTATGGAAAAACCGGTGTGCGGGATACACATATCCAGGCGAAAGCATTGGTCCCTGGCAAATCAACACACCATCCGGCGCAAGCGATTTAACGACCTCACTGAGGATTTCCATCGGATTTTCAAAGTGCTCGATTACATGCCAAAGGAAGACAATGTCCACACTTCCCTGTTCGTCAGAACGCTGGGCCAGAAAGTTCAGGGCCGAAGTCGATACCAGTCGATCACCCGACAAATCGAAAACTGCACGTGCCTGTTCACTTAGTTCGGCAGATGGCTCACATCCGTAGGCGTCATAGCCTTTGTTAAGCAAAGCAGTCAAAAGGTTACCGCGACCCGAACCGACATCATAAACGACGGTGTCTTCGTCTGGTGCCTTAATGATTTCCTTATAAAAATCAACGACGGCCTCCATGCCAGCAACTAGTTCGGTCAGGGATTCCGGCGTCTCATCCTTCCAGAAGTCCTCGTGAAAAGACGTTTGCCGTGAAATCTCGTCTTCAACAATTTCAAGATATTCAGGGCACAGCGCGGCACAATTTTTGCAATGGAAGATTCGAACGGGTGCCATTTCGAAATCCGGGGCTCTGAGAATTGGGACTATATCCTCAGAGTGGCAGCAGTTGCAGCTAGTCAGTTCTTGGCTCACGACTGGTTTGTTTTCTTTTTCCACGTATTTTTCTTTCCATTTGTCATGCACGGATTCAGACGAATTTTGTCGCGAATCCGCACTTGTGACTAAGCCAATGCTCCGAAGTCTCTAAGCACCAGCTGTCGCGTGCCGGGAGGTACCTGATACGTTTCAGTCAAGGATCTGCTTATACAGGTCAATGTACGAGTTGCAGATGTCCTCATAATCGTGCTCGCTTGTCGCAGCCTCGCGGCAAGCCTTCCGAATAACGGCCAGCTTCTCTGGCGTGAGTTCACGCAAAAAATCTACAATGGGCTCGATCTTGTTCTTGGACAGGATACCGGTGACTCCATTTTCTACAAGCTCAGGAATGCCTCCGTTAGCAAAACCGGCAATTGGCGTACCTGACGCCAAACATTCCAGAACAATAAGCGGGCAGTTTTCCTCTTCTGAAAACACAAAGGCGGTATCGCAGAGGCTGTATAGTTCCGCACGTGTTTCTTGGTCTTTTACGAACCCCGCATGGACGACAGACAAGCCTTCAAACAGGTCAGCCGCCAATTCAGAATAACGCCCGACAAGAACGATTACGGGGTCTTTTTCTTCCATAATCCGCGCAATTTCCGCGACTTTATTCGGTCCTTTGCGCGTATCCCCAAGGTGGCTGGCTGAAAACAGATAAACCGGACGGCCGTCGTCTGGTATGTCGTGCTTTGCTCTCATTTCACTGACGTTGCGAGGACGGTACCCCTCGAGGTCCACCCCATTGGTGACAAAATGTGCTTTATCAGCGGGCCAGCCAGCGGACTTGTATTGCTCGATCATCCAGCGACTGGGCGCCGAAAAATGAACGTTTTCCTGCTGCAACTTCTTCCGCCGTGTGTGCAGAGTCTTGACCCGGTTCTTTCTGGTCTGCATAGGCCAATTTCCCAGTTGCGGGCAAAACTCACATGTCGTTTGAAACTGAGTGCAATTGGTAGGGTACAGGCAACCGGCCGTAAACGGAGAGCAATCGTGGAGGGTCCACAAAACTGGAGTTTTTTGCGAGATCCAATTCACAGCCTCATGCGAGAGCGTGGTAGACAGATCGTGCATGTGTACGATGTCGAAATCTTGACGAAGCTTCCGTACCGTCGAAGATAGCAACTCGAAAGGATTGTGGTCACGGTAACCGCGCTTTCCTTCGACGTTCTTAAGTGCCCGAATAACAGGTCCGGCACCGCCATAAATTGGATGTTGGGAATCGTCATCGGCGTTGAAATGAACGGCCGTATGCCCGAACTTTTGCAGATACCGGGTGACATCGGCCGCGACTGCACTTGCACCACCGCCGCGCACATCGCTTTTGCTGACTACAGCTACTTTCATATTCGCTCCGGTCTTCAGACTTTAGAGAGTTTCTTTTTCTTGCGGACATAATTGACCCTTGCGCGGGTCAATTTACCCAGTGCTGCCGCGTAAGCTTCAGGCCAACGACTACGTTTGAGATTTCTTTGGTGCGAGTTCTTTTCACCAATCATTGTGAGGCTTTCGCCAATTTCGTCCCCAATCCCCGAAAAGACTCTGACAGAAGAAAAACGATGTGCATCATGCCGTGATGGAATTTGCATAAATTTCCAAGCGTCCGACGCATCATAGCCCTGGGTGAGTACCTTAATATCGTCATACGACAGTTTCTCGGTAAGATCTTTGATCGCTTTGAAAGCGCCGTTTTGAATGTACCGCGCCTTTTGCATAGCGGATTGCTCCGCTTCGGATACATCGAACTTGAGCCAAGTGTACTCGTCATTTTCCATTGCCACGGAGTAGACGCTGCCATGATCGGCGGAAAAGAAAAACTCCAGAATGTCGCGATACCGGCCAGTCATTTCGGCTTGGTATGACCCCATGCCATTCATGCAAGTAAAGGCTTCATGAGGATAATCCCGGCGCTCAAGAATGTCGATCGCCTCCCAGCTGGTTCCGGCGTAAAAGCCAACAATGTCTCTTTTGCCACCTAGGCATTCTTCGATGGCAGCTTGCAGACTTCCGCGCCACCCCAGGTCAACCAGACCGGTTTTTTGACCCTCTGGAAACTCTCGTTCATAATAGTCAACAACGGCTTCACGCTCTGCTCCGAACGCGCGTAGCAGAGGACCGGAATTTTCGGACAGGCCGTGCAGAAACTTCTTACGCGATCTGCGATCAAGTTTCGCATCAGGGTCGAACCCCAGAGAATTCATATGAATTTTTATAGAGTCCGCCACGCGCAACTTGGCAAAAAACTCTGAAATGGTTTCCGAGTTTTCCAATGTCGTGTGCAGAAAGTTTTTGACTACTTCCGGTCGCAAAAGTGTAAATGGCAAGGTTGTAAGACGCCGGGACGCCGCGACGTAGGATGTTTCCCGCTCTGGGTGCAAAAGATCAAAGACCTTTTGCATAAACTGACCATCCCGAGCCAGAAACGCCATTTTTTGAACACCATGCTTATCGGCGTTATCCGCCAACCAAATGCTGAATGCTGTCACAAATGGCGCAAGTACGGTCGCACCGATAGCTTCAAAATACTTTTCTTCACTCAGCCCGGTGACATCCGCAGTTGCGCGATCGAAGCACTCTTCTTCCAAAAAACGAGCGATAAATGCCTGAGACAAGGCATGACTGCCATAATACGCAAAGGTGTTATCCTTAGCCCGTTTGACACGATGAATAAGAGAATTGGATGGCGTCAGATGGTGGGTCCTGAATCCCCTCAATTCGGCCATGCGTACGTCTGGGTACCAGTTGTCGCCGATATGCATTATCTCCGGCGGCGCGACTTCGAAATGCTCCAATACCAGATCGTATGCGGTGCCGTGATGCTTGGACTTCTGTGTTTCACTGGACAGGAACAGCTTTTCGTATCCCGTGATCCCAACGTTCGCAAGTATATCTTCAATAACGTCACGCGGAAGATACATATCCGACGTCACCACGTAGCGCGCGCCAGTTTTCTTAATGTGGTCTAGGAATTTTCGACCGAAAACCGAAAGCTTGATCGCCCGCTTTTCAGCAGCGATTTCTTTTGCCTTCAATATCCGCGCATCTTCTTCACTGCAACGCGCCAGTAGACACAGACATTCATATATCTCGTCGAGCGAGGTTTCTTCGCGACCATCAGTTGCAGCCATTCGACGAGCAAGCGATTCACCGTGAACTCTATAGTCAGTGAAGTTATCGATGATACGCTTCACTTCAGGATCCGCTTCCATTCCGACAAACACATCGATAGGTGTTTTTGTCAGTCGAAATACCAGCGTGTCAAATATATCCACTGAAAAGTGGGCGATATTGGTGTCTGTCCCGAACAAAGATACGCAGCCTTTTATGGAAACGATATTGCCCGCTCTTTATCGTAGATTGGGCAGTAATTGCCAGCCCGATTCTGGCGCTCAGAGCGTTTCCGCCGCAGGCATCGTGTCGAAACTCGATCTCGTGGAAACAGGATGCGCATGTCAGAAAACAATCCAACCCTGAGACTTTGACCGGAGTGCTCGAAAGCTCTCGGAGTCAAGTTTGCCATGCCGGCAGCAGAGCAGAATGCCCAGTACTCATTTTCTACAGGTATTGGTACCTTGGCAGAGCGAGAGTATCGAAACCGCATATGGCAACGCCACCTGGTTTTCTGTTTCACCTGACGCCTGCTAGGGTCGCGGCGAGCGCAAAATACCACCCCAACATCAGAATAGCCTGGCGACCCCGGCAGGATTCGAACCTGCAACCTGCCCCTTAGGAGGGGGCTGCTCTATCCAGTTGAGCCACGGGGCCGCGCAACGCCCTCTGTAACCGGGTTTTTCGGGGTTGTCATGGCCTTTGCACAATGGTTGTAAATCTTCCTCTGTTCACGCTACCATCGGGCAAAACAACTTCGCAGGTACCCCAGTGACAACAGATACCAAACGCCCGCTTACCCTTCGTGATGTCTCGGAAGCGTCCGGAGTGTCAGAAATGACGGTCAGTCGGGTCCTGCGAAACAGAGGCGATGTTTCGGACGCCACGCGAACCCGCGTTCTGGCAGCTGCGAAAGAGCTGGGGTACGTGCCCAACAAGATCGCAGGCGCGCTTGCTTCCAGCCGGGTCAATCTGGTGGCGGTGATCATTCCATCGCTGTCGAACATGGTGTTCCCTGAAGTTCTGACGGGCATCAACCAGGTGCTGGAAGATACCGAGCTGCAGCCCGTTGTGGGCGTCACCGACTACATGCCGGAAAAAGAGGAAAAGGTGCTGTACGAGATGCTCTCGTGGCGACCGTCCGGTGTGATCATCGCGGGTTTGGAACATACCGAGGCGGCACGGGCGATGCTGGATTCGGCCGGTATTCCGGTGGTCGAGGTCATGGATACAGACGGCAAACCCGTGGATGCGATGGTAGGGATCTCTCATCGTCGCGCAGGGCGAGAAATGGCACAGGCGATCCTGAAGGCTGGCTATCAACATATCGGGTTCATGGGCACCAAAATGCCGCTGGACCACCGCGCGCGCAAACGGTTCGAAGGCTTTACCGAAGTTCTGGGCAAACACGGCGTCGAGATCGAAGATCGCGAGTTCTATTCGGGCGGGTCGGCCTTGGCTAAGGGGCGCGAGATGACCCAGGCCATGCTGGAGCGGTCTCCGGATCTGGATTTCCTGTATTATTCCAACGATATGATCGGTGCCGGTGGGCTTTTGTACCTGCTGGATCAGGGGATTGATGTACCAGGGCAGATCGGCCTGGCCGGGTTCAACAACGTCGAACTTTTGCAGGGCCTGCCACGCAAGCTGGCCACCATGGACGCCTGCCGGTTGGAAATCGGCCGGAAGGCGGCGGAAATCATCGCGGCGCAATTGGCCGATCCCAATGCCGAGATCGAAACACGCGTAACCCTGACCCCAAAGATCAGTTATGGCGACACGCTGAAACGGCGCTGACCGCATGGCCATGCAACGGCTGGATAACCGGACAGCCCGCGCGCTGTTCATGGATCGGCATGCATTGGCTGAACCGCCGTCAGGTGGCTCCAAAGGCTCGGACCTGCTGGAATTGATCCACCGGCTCGGCTTTGTGCAACTGGACAGCATCAACACGGTTGCGCGCGCGCATGACATGATCCTGTTTTCGCGGCGGCCATCCTACCGCGCGGGCAATCTCAAACGCCTGTACGAACGCGACAGGGCTTTGTTCGAACACTGGACCCATGACGCGGCTGTCATTCCTATGGAGTTTTATCCCCATTGGCACCTGCGCTTTCAGCGCGACGCCGATTTGCTGAAATCCCGATGGAAGAACTGGCGCCGGGACGGGTTCGAACAGCAGTTTGCCATTGTCCTGCAGCACATCCGCGACCATGGCCCCGTGTCCTCATCCGATGTTGGCAAGGATGAGAAAAAGGGCTCGGGCGGTTGGTGGGACTGGCACCCGTCAAAAACCGCGCTTGAGTTTCTGTGGCGCTCAGGCGCGCTAACGGTCATCGGGCGGCAGGGGTTTCAAAAGCGCTATGACCTGACGGAACGGGTGATCGAAACACATCTTTGCCCTGGGAACGCCCCTTGCGACGCCAAGGAAACAGTGAACTGGCTTTGCAATGCGGCACTGGATCGGTTGGGGTTCGCGACCTCGGGCGAATTGGCCGCGTTCTGGGATACCGTTTCCGTGTCCGAAGCGAAATCCTGGTGTGAACAGGGTCTAATCAAGGGTGTTTTGGAAGAGGTCGAGATTACGTGTGCGGACGGGAATGTGCGCAAAGTGATCGCTCGCCCGTCTGTTTCGGAAATGGCCGCGACCGTGCCGCGCCCGTCAGGCCGCATCCGTGTCCTCAGCCCCTTTGATCCCATGCTACGGGATCGCAATCGCGCCGAGCGACTGTTCGGGTTCCACTACCGGATTGAGGTATTCGTGCCGGCGGCAAAGCGAACTTACGGGTATTACGTCTTCCCACTGCTGGAAGGTGACCGGATGATCGGCCGTATAGACATGAAGGCGCAACGGGATCGCGGTGTGCTTCAGGTCAATGCACTGTGGCCGGAACGATCCGTGCGCTGGTCCGATGCACGGACCAACAGGTTGCAATCAGAACTCGACCGCGTCCGCCGATTTACCGGACTCGACAGCGTGGTATTCGCGGCAGATTGGCTAAAAGCCTCCAAGTAGGGTCTTTTTCACCGCGTCAATGTCAGGCCGATCGGCCGCAACCCGTCAATGCCGCCTTCCAAAACGTCGCCTGCCTGGACCGGGCCAACCCCTGCCGGGGTGCCAGTCAGGATCAGGTCACCCGGCCGCAAGTGGTAGAAACCGGACAAGTGGCAGATGATCTCGTCAATTTTCCAGATCATCTCTTCCAGCGTCGCGTCCTGCCGGATCTCGCCGTTCACGCTCAGGTGAATTCGTTTGTTGGCGTCCGGGGCCCAGTCCGCAGCGCGGGTCAAGGGCGCGAACACGGCTCCGTTTTCAAGATCCTTGCCCAAATCCCATGGACGTTGCTTGTTCCGCTCGCGGATTTGCAGGTCGCGGCGGGTCATGTCCAAGGCGCACCCATAGGCGTAAACAGCACTCAGCGCCTCGGCACTGCCTGCACGGAATACCGATTTGCCGATCGCAACCGCCAACTCCATCTCATAGTGAAAATTCTCTGTGCCCGGTGGATATGGCACTGTCGCACCGGACAAAACCGCGTTCGCAGCAGATTTCGTGAAGTAAAAAGGCGCTTCCCGGTCGACTTCATTCCCCATTTCCGCCGCATGAGCCGCATAATTGCGTCCGACACAGAAAATTCGACCTACGGGATATGTTGACGAAACACCCTCTACCGGAATTGCGACCGGTTCGGGTAAGGAAAACAGATTGTCCGGCATCAATGCCCCCTAAACTGCAACACGCACGTCGTTTCTAAGTCGGCATGATCACTTGGACAAGCCGCGCGGGAACGCACCCTTTATCACCATTGCGGGAACGGGCAGCTTTCAGCGCGTGTTCACAATTGGGTTTTTTGCCTTGGCAAGCACCCGACACGGGCTATGTGACCAGACAAAGAAAGTCATGCGAATCCGGAGACATATAGCCGGAGACCTAGCGTTGACCTCAAGACACCCGCCGCAGCTGAAGCCACTCACCCGCTGTTGGGTGCGACTGTATCAGAGAACGACGGCCAAAGATCATCACCCCCAACACGGTCTTTGTGTCCGGATGTCCGCCTAATTTCAGGTCGGCTGTTTCTCTGAAACGTGAGCTGGATGGGAAAGGGTAACCCGGAACATCTGGCCGCGGGGCCAGACAGAAAGTCCAGTCAAAGTCTGGCCACCCCGTCGGAGGATACCCCCTATCTCTCCGGCGGGGGCTGTGCCCGCATCCTGCAGCACACGCGATCAGGTCTTCAGATCATGCAAATCATTCAGCAGATCCAACAGGGCTTCGTGCCGGTCGGGTCCCAACTGGGCCTTGATCTCTTCGGCCAGGTGCAGCGTCACCTGCATGTTGTCCTGTATGATCTTTTCACCTTTCGCGGTGATGTCGACAATCTGGCGACGCTTGTCATCGGAATGAGCTTTGCGCCGGATCAAACCCTTGGCTTCCAGTTTTTGCAGGATTCGCGTCAGACTGGGCAGCAAAAGGCACGCACGATCCGCGATACGCGTTGGCTCCTGCGGGCCTTCCTCTTTCAGAACGCGCAAAACGCGCCATTGTTGTTCCGTTACACCCGCATCAGCCAGCATATTCCGAATAGGTCCCATGACCCTTTCGCGCGCCCGCAGCAGTGCAATCGGCAATGAGCGAGACGTTTTAGGTAAGTCGCTGGTCATACGGAATCTTTGCCGAATTCGGGCGTTACTGCAACTGACCAGTCAAATTCGTACGTTATTATCTGAATTTCGTTTATTAGAGACTTAATGAATGGCGCTAACCCGCGTCAAAGCGGTATCAAATTTAGTAAACATAGCAATTAATATTGACCTTTGGCGCTGAATGCCCATGACTGTCGACATAAAGAAACTCAGCTCGGGGCGGCCTCGGGTTTGATGGAAATCTGAGGATTAGCATGAAGTGGGATGAGTTTTCGGACTGGGGCAAGAAAATCGCCGAGTGGACACAGGATTATCACATGACGGTCGGTGACAAACCTGTACGCGCCCGAACCGAACCGGGGGACATTCTCAACGCGCTGCCCGAACATCCGCCGGAGCACGCGCAGCCGATGGAGGACGTCTTCCGCGATTTCGAGGACATCGTGATGCCGGGGATCACCCATTGGCAGCATCCTCGGTTCTTTGCCTATTTCAACTCGAACGCCTCGGCCCCATCGGTCCTGGCCGAGTTCCTGGCTAGCGCCATCGCCCCGCAATGCATGTTGTGGCAGACCTCGCCGGCCGCGACCGAGATGGAAACGCGGATGATGGACTGGCTGCGTCAGGCGCTGGACCTGCCGGAAGGCTTTGCGGGTGTCATTCAGGATTCCGCCTCCTCAGCGACACTGGCCGCAGTGTTGACGATGCGAGAGAAAGCCCTGAACTGGCAAGGGAACCAACAAGGATTGTTCGGGCGGAAACCACTGCGCGTTTATTGTTCGGCCGAAGTGCACACATCCGTTGATCGCGCCATATGGGTTGCCGGGATCGGGCAGGACAATCTGGTGCGTATTCCGATCAAAGGGGATTGGCGGGGGATGGACCCCGAAGCGCTGGAAGCGGCAATTCAGTCCGATTTAGACACTGGTTTGCATCCTGCTGGCGTCATTCTCTGCGTCGGCGGCACGGGCACGGGGGCGACCGATCCGGTCGATGAATGTCTGAAGATCGCGCAGAAATATGGGCTTTATTCCCATGTGGACGCGGCCTGGGCGGGGTCGGCCATGATCTGCCCCGAATATCGCCGCTATTGGCCCGGTGTGGATCAGGCCGACAGCATCGTCTTCAACCCGCACAAATGGCTGGGCATTCAGTTCGACTGCTGCGCGCATTTCCTGAAAGACCCCGACGATCTGGTGCAGACGCTGGCCATCAGCCCGGAATACCTGAAGACCCACGGTAAGGATGGGATCATCAACTACTCGGAGTGGTCGGTGCCATTGGGCCGCCGGTTCCGTGCGCTGAAACTGTGGTTCGTGATGCGCGCCTATGGGCTGGAAGGGCTGCGCGACCGTCTGCGCAACCACGTCAATTGGTCCGTTGCACTTCATGACCGGCTGGCGGCTGAACCGGACTTCGAAATCGTGACCCAACCGATGTGGTCACTGTGGACATTCCGGTATGCTCCGTCGGGTCATGCTGATCTGGACGATCTGAACTTGCGGCTGGTGAATGCTATCAACGATGATGGCCGCATTTATCTGACACAAACCCGGGTTGATGGCGATCTGGTGATCCGGTTCCAGGCCGGTCAGTTCGAGACGACCGAAGACGATGTTAGAATGGCCTTTGACGTGATTACCGAAATCGCCCGCTCGCTGACGTAAACAGGAGGTTCCGCGATGCCCGCCCCCATGAACCGCTTCAAACACGCCCTCAGAAACGGAGAGCGACAAATCGGCTGCTGGATGAGCTTTGCCGAAACCGTCACCGCCGAGATCATGGGCACCGCCGGCTTCGACTGGCTGGTCATTGATGGTGAACATGCACCAAACGACATCCGCTCGATCCGCGACCAGCTGATCGCGCTGACGGCCAGCGCCTCGCACCCGGTGGTGCGGGTGCCGGTGGGCGATACCGCGCTGATCAAAATGGTACTGGATGCCGGAGCACAGACGATCCTGGTGCCGATGGTCGAAAGCGCCGAACAGACGCGTGAACTGGTGAAGGCGTGCCAGTATCCGCCGCAAGGCGTTCGCGGTGTCGGAGCTGGTGCCGCCCGGGCGACGATGTACGGGTCGGTCACCGAGTATATTCAATCCGCCGACGATCAAATCTGCTTGCTGGTTCAGGTGGAGAATCGCGCCGGGATGGCGGCGCTGGATGACATTCTGCAGGTCGAGGGAATTGACGGGGTCTTTATCGGCCCGGCAGACCTGTCGACAGATATGGGCCACCAGGGCAACAGCGCCGCGCCTGAAGTGCGCGCCGTCATTGCCGATGCGATGACACGGATCAGCGCGGCCGGCAAAGCTCCCGGCATTCTTGGCACCAACGCAGAAGCAACCCAAGCCTATCTCGAGATGGGCGCGCAGTTTCTGGCGGTCGGCATTGACGTGATGCTGCTCGCGCAGGTGTCGCGAGCCTTGGCGGCAGAATGGAAGGCGAAGTGAGACGTTAAGCCTGCATGGCGGCAGCAGCCTGCGCATAGCCGCCCGAGGCCCCGTCCACGAAGTGGACATGGTCATCGCGCGTGGCCGAGGGGACGAAGCAGGTCATCATCGCTTCGTCCTGCGCGTGCAGCCCATAGCGGATCTTTCCACGACCCCGGGCTAGTTCCAGCATCGTCTGGATCTGTGTCAGCGTGGCCGGATCACAGTCCAGCGTCATTTTCAGCCCGTCGTCGAACTTGCGGAAATCGGCATTGCGGCTGACCATGCGCTTGTAGTGTTCGGGTTCGAAATTGCCCAACCGTTTCCCCGATTTGAACAACAAGGCAATCAACAGGTTTTGTCCCAGCAACTTGACCCGCTGCATAAGCAGGTTGCGACCGGCTCGCGCAACGCGGGCGTCCAGCCCGACATCGGGGGGCGGCCATTTGATCGGCGGGCCGTTTTCCGGAACCGGATGTCCCGAACGCTCCAAACCCTCCGAGGCGGACAGAACGGATCGGGCGAGATCGGCAAAATCACTCTCAGTCGCCCTTGCAGTGGGTTGCACGACGACCGACACGATCTGGCCGTTGCGCGCCCTGCTGTTGGACCAGCGGCAAGACAGCCCGGTCAGGTTCGGCTGCGCGCCGGGCTCGGCAGCTGGGACGGTGAATTCTCCGGCTTTCATCTGCGCTTCGGCCCAAGCCAGACCCCCACCCGAGAACATGGCGTAGTCTACACCGTCGGATGGCGCGTAGCGTGCAACCCGTAGGTCCTTGCCTGCCATACGGATATTTGAAACCGGCACCAACGCCCCGCGCAAAGATATCGAAAACTCTTCCTCTGCCCACCGTCTAACGTCGGCCAGAACGGCGCGCGCAGTATCGATCTCGCTGGCAGGTACGGCAAATCCGGCACCGTCACCGCCAAAAACATAAGGAAACTCTTTGCCCCGAAGCGCATTAATCATAGCCGAGATCACTGCTGCACCAACCATGTTCACCGTCTTGTACCGGCCCTTTGCGATTTCGCCGGTGGAGTCGACGATATCCGCAACGCCCAGCGCCCAGTCACTGGGCACCGCCGAAAACCGTTCCGGTTCCACCAGGCGGTTGAAGTCCCGCAACAGGGGAAGACTGTCATAGAACGCGGCCTGGGCGTCTTTCATTGGCACCTCGGATGTTCGGTAGGGACAAGGATAGCCCGAATGTGATCGCTGTCCGGTGAAAACAGTATAGCACACGCGCTTGTGTGTGGCACCGTGACGTGCCAAGCATTTCTGCGCAGGTTCGGGGAAGAGGCTTTTCATGAAGGCAGGTCTGGTGGTGTTGTGTCTGGGCTATGTGCTCAGCCAGTTTTTTCGCGCCTTTCTCGCAGTGCTTAGCGTCGATCTGGGGCGAGACATTGGCGCCACCCCCGAGGATCTGGCCTTTGCCTCCGGCCTCTGGTTCCTGGTCTTTGCCGCCATGCAATTGCCCGTGGGCTGGGCGCTGGACCAGGTCGGGCCGCGCCTGACGGCCGCGATTCTGCTTTTCGTTGGAGGCGCAGGCGGTGCGGCGTTGTTCGCGCTGTCCAGCACGCCGTTTCACATTGCGATCGCCATGGGGCTGATCGGCATTGGGTGCTCTCCGGTCCTGATGGCGTCTTACTACATCTTTGCGCGGGAATATCCGCCAGCACGCTTTGCGACCTTGGCCGCGGTGATGTTGGGTGTTGGCTCCGTCGGCAATCTGGTGGCCTCTTACCCAACGGCCTTGGCCGTAGAACTTCTGGGGTGGCGCGCAACGATGTGGGTGCTTGCCCTGTTTTCGGGCGCTATCGCGCTGGGCATCCTGTTCACCGTGCATGATCCCAAACGGGTTGAGACCGCACATCGTGGCTCACTTCTGGATCTGCTGAAAGAACCTGCACTATGGGCAATCCTGCCGCTGATGCTGGTCGCCTATGCGCCCTCGGCAGCCACGCGGGGCCTTTGGGCCGGGCCATACCTGAGCGACATCTTCAACCTCAGCACCACTCAGATCGGAACCGCAACCCTGATCATGGGTGCCGCGATGATTGCGGGCACCTTTGCCTATGGCCCGCTGGATCGGATGCTGGGCACCCGGAAGTGGGTGATCTTCGGCGGCAACGCGCTGGGTGCGGCTGGCTTGGTTCTGATGTGTCTCTGGATCGACAGCGCGGTCTGGCTGTCCGTGGTGCTGATGGCAGCGATCGGTTTTCTGGGCGCCAGCTTTCCGGTCATTATGGCCCATGGCCGCGCCTTCGTGCCGCCGCATCTGGTCGGGCGTGGTATGACCCTGCTGAATCTCTTTGGCATCGGCGGCGCAGGTCTGGCGCAATTTGTCACCGGCCGGATACACGCGGCCACGGTGGACATCAGTCCAACCGCGCCCTACACAGCGATATTCGGCTTTTTTGCGGTCGCGCTTGCCATCGGATGCGTGATCTATCTGTTCAGCCGAGACAGCGTCGACTGACGCTGGATCAGTCAGGAGTATCCCAGTGTCCGACCCGCGCGTCCTTGCCCCCAATCTCAAACGCAGGCTTTCGGGTGTGACGGCGACGATTGCGCGGCTTGTGCCGCTGCAGGTGCAGTGGATCGAGATCGCCGCAACAGGTCCGGGCCTGCCCGCTGACATCCCTCATATTCCGCTGGGTCGCCTGCCTTTTCTGTCACGCAAAACCCTGCGCGTCTGGCATGCGCGCCGCAATACCGAGATGCTGCTGGGCCTGTTCCTGCGCAATATCCTCCGCCTGCGCCTGAAACTGCTGTTCACCAGCGCTTCGCAACGCGCCCATAGCGGCTATACCAAGTGGCTGATCGACAAGATGGACGCCGTGGTTGCCACCTCGCGCAAAACTGCCGGGTATCTGGAGCGTGATGCGCAGGTGATCATGCACGGTATCAACCTGCAGGATTTCACGCCTCCCGAAGACAAGGCCGCTGTCCGTGCCCGGCTGGGCTTGCCTGATGGCCTGTTGCTGGGCTGCTATGGCCGTATCCGGCATCAGAAAGGCACCGACGCGTTTGTCGACGCAATGATCGACCTGTGCGGGCGGTTTGACGACGTCCATGGCATCGTCATGGGACGCGCGACCGAGAAACACACCGGCTTTCTGACCGAACTGAAAGACAGGGTCGCCAAGGCCGGCCTGGCTGACCGCATTCTGTTCATGCCCGAAGTGACCGTCGATCAGATCGCCGAGTGGTATCAGGTGCTGGACCTGTTCATCGCCCCTCAACGGTGGGAAGGCTTTGGCCTCACGCCTCTCGAGGCGATGGCTTGTGGCGTGCCGGTTGTTGCCACCGATGTAGGTGCGTTCTCCGAGATTGTCACCGACCCGTCTCTGGGCCGTGTGGTCGAACCCGGGAACATTCCCGCGCTGGCCGACGCCGCCGCCGAGATGCTGTTCGACCGCGAATCCCTGGCCCGTTCCGGCATCGCCGCACGCGCCCATGTCGAGCAGAATTTCGACATCAATGGTGAAGCAAAAACACTTGTCGCCCTCTATGAACGGCTTCTCAGCGACGCCTGACGGGCTGCATTGCGTAAAATCGGCGTCATTCCGGCAATAATACCCCGAAAACTCTTTTTTCTTCGCCGCAACGCAGCTATGAACGCGCGTCCTTAACTTTGGAGACATGAAATGGGCTATCGCGTCGTTGTCGCCGGCGCCACGGGTAACGTGGGCCGCGAAATGCTGAACATTCTGGCGGAACGCCAGTTCCCAGTCGATGAACTCGCCGTTCTGGCAAGCCGTCGTTCGCTGGGCACAGAAGTTAGCTTTGGCGACAAGACACTGACGACCCAGGACATCGACACCTTTGACTTCACCGGCTGGGACATGGCCCTGTTCGCCATTGGCTCGGACGCAACCAAGACCTATGCCCCCAAGGCGGCGGCCGCTGGCTGCGTGGTGATCGATAACTCGTCGCTGTATCGCTATGACCCCGAGATTCCGCTGATCGTGCCGGAATGTAACCCCGAGGCGATCCACGACTACAAAAACAAGAACATCATCGCCAACCCCAACTGCTCGACCGCGCAGATGGTTGTCGCGCTGAAGCCGTTGCATGACCGCGCCAAGATCAAGCGCGTTGTCGTGTCGACCTACCAGTCGGTTTCGGGTGCCGGTAAGGAAGGCATGGACGAGCTGTGGGATCAGACCAAAGCGGTCTACAACCCTACCTCGGACGTTCCGCCGAAAAAGTTCCAGAAACAGATCGCCTTCAACGTCATTCCGCAGATCGACGTCTTCATGGAAGACGGCTCGACCAAGGAAGAATGGAAGATGGTTGTCGAGACCAAGAAGATCGTCGACCCGTCAATCAAGGTCACAGCCACCTGCGTCCGCGTTCCGGTGTTCGTTGGCCATTCCGAGGCTGTGAACATCGAGTTCGAGGAATTCCTGGACGAAGACGAAGCGCGTGACATCCTGCGCGAAGCACCGGGCATCATGGTGATCGACAAGCGCGAAGCCGGTGGCTACGTCTCGCCGGTCGAATGCGCAGGCGATTTCGCCACCTTTATCAGCCGCATCCGTCAGGACTCGACGATTGAAAACGGCATCAACCTGTGGTGCGTCTCGGACAACCTGCGCAAAGGTGCCGCGCTGAACGCGGTGCAGATCGCAGAACTGCTGGGCCGTGAGGTTCTGAAGAAGGGCTAAGTCCACAGACGTAAATGAACGAGGCCCCGTCGAGTGATCGGTGGGGCTTTTTTTTATTAGGCTTTGCGGAGCAATACTGTTTTCAAATTGGCAGCGTTCAGAAGCCTGCAGGGTACTTTTGATTTAGAAGGGCAAAAAGAAATTGAGGTTAACAATCCTTCTTTTGGTCTTTTTGGCTTTGGATCATAGCCTTCCGTATCGTTGATCTAGCCGGTGAATTTGACCGGGACTTCACTTCCCACAAACTCACGCGTGTCACCGACCAAATCGGTTCAGGATGTGACAGAATTGGTCGCTCTACAGGTCAATCTTGTCAGGTATCGCCACCGCCAAATCTTAACAAATGTCGCGCCCGGCGTTGATCACCCCTGCCCTTCGACAAGTGCCTTGAGATTGGCCAACCCGCGCTCGTAATCGCCACCGACCCAGTTATCCATCATCAGGCCCATCCAACGCGACATTGGATTCATGCCAAGATCGGATTCAAATCCCCATGTTAACTGAGTCTGATTGCCCTCGGGCGTCAGATCGAAGGATGCAGAAGCCGTACCCATCGGACCGAAGTCAAGCGCCGTTTTGACTGTCTGGTCCGGCACGCTTTCGACAATTTCTTGCGTCCCGGAGCCAACCTGCGGGTGCTCAGAGGTCCAGTTCAGGGTGTTGCCAACGCCTGCCTCGGGACCGCTATAGGACAGTTGGGTTTCAGGGTCGCGCGACAGCCAGGGCGACCACTTTTCGGTTTCCTGCATCGAATTCACATAAGGAAAGATCGCGCTGGCCGGTGCGTCGATCATAATGCTGCGGGACACTTCGGCCTTGCTGGGCAAAAGGTAAGAGACGCCGACCAGAACCAGAATGAGTAAAAGCAGAGTGACGAGAATACGTTTAATGAATCGCATTGTGCGCTCCTGATCCAAAAAGATTTGCCCTGAGCATAACAAAAAATGGCGCGAAATCAGAGACCTGATCCGCGCCACAAAAACTCTCAGACATCGGGTCGTCTAGACAACCACGAATTTCTTCTCCTTTGGGTCATAGCACTGCAGCCCGCCTTCACCGATGTCGGTCCACAAGCCGTGAAGGCTGAGCGAGCCATCCTCGACGGCCGAAGACACGAAGGGGAATGTCATCAGGTTTTCCAGCGAGGCCACGACCGCCTGCCGTTCGAACTGCCGTGCCTGTTCGACGCCGTCTTCAACATCGGCAACCAAATCGTATTTCGGTTTCAGGATGTCCATCCAGCGGCCAACAAAGCTTTCTTTTGCTTCCAGCTGTGGCGCTTTGCCCTTGCACATGTCGATGCAGCCCTGAACGCCACCGCATTGCGAATGGCCCAGCACGATCAGATGTGCAACTTTCAGCGCGGTAACCGCGTATTCGATAGCCGCGCTGGTGCCGTGGTGATCACCATCGGGCGCATAAGGCGGCACGAGGTTGGCAATATTGCGATGAATGAAAAACTCGCCCTGATCAGCACCAAATATCGATGTCACGTGAACCCGGCTGTCACAGCAGGAAATCACCATCGCACGTGGGCGCTGTCCTTCGGTGGCCAGGCGGCGATACCAGACCTGGTTTTCCGAATAGGTGGTGGCTTTCCAGCCGTGGTACCGCTTGACCAGATAGGTCGGCAGAGGTTTGGCTAAGTCCATTCTCGTGTCCCTGTTCTTGTGTCTGTCGGCTGCTGTAAACTGAATTCGCGAAAAATTCGACCCATTTTCAAACACAGATGCAAGGTTTTGCAAAGGATTCTACCACCAAAGTCCAGCTATGCCGTGGGGGCGTAAAGAATTGGGGTAATTGTGGTGGCTAACATAATCACGCTTGAACACAAAGAAACCGTGCGACTGGATTCGGATAGGTTGAACGGGTTACATCACCAGTTGGGCGACAAGAATGCCCTGGATGTGTTGTGCCGTACGGTCGAGGAACTGGCGGTACGACTGTCGAATTGCGAGCGTTTCTGGCGACGACGCGACTGGGCCGGGCTGCGCAAATGCGCACGTTCGCTGGTGGCCATCGCCGAGCAGGTCGGTATGACCGCGCTGGCCCGGGTGGCCGACGACGTGGCGCAAAACGTGGATACAGGGGACGCCGTTGCAACCGGCGCCACCCTGTCGCGGCTGATCCGTGTCGGTGAGAAATCACTGACCGTGATCTGGGATCAGCAGGATCTTTCCGTCTGACGGGGCTTGCGGACGGATTGTGGGCAGCTAGGCTGGGCGCAAATCGAACCAGCCGAGATCCCCATGACCCTGTCCTTCGCTTCGCCATCCGAATCTTCTGTTCCGCTTCATGTTATTGCGCAACCCGATCTGGACGCCTGGCTGCAAAAGCAGCCGGATAACGTCGTGTCTTGGGTCGAGGCCAACGGGTTTACCGGCGCGATGGGTCAGGCGTTGTTGGTTCCAGGCGCGAAGGCCAGGTCGGGATTTGCTTTGGCTGGTTACGGCAAAGCCGCCAATCGCGCGCGAAAACGGTTCCCGTTGGCTGCCGCGGCCGAAGCGTTGCCAAAAGGGGCCTATCACATCGCCTCCGGAGTGCCCGAAGACGCGTTGAGCACCGAATGCCTAGGTTGGTTGCTGACAGGGTACGCCTATAACCGCTATGCTACGCAATCCGCGGCCAAGGCCCGCCTTGTCGCGCCCGAAGGTGTCGATGCCGCTCGGATCGAGGTTCTGGCAAATGCCGAGGCTCTGACCCGCGACCTGGTTAACACTCCGGCCTCCGACATGGGTCCGGACCAGTTGCATGCGGCAACCGAAGTGTTGGCGCAGGAATTCGGCGCATCCTGTGCCGTGATCCGGGGCGACGCTCTGCTGGAACAGAACTTCCCTATGATCCACACCGTTGGCCGCGCCGCCGCGCAGGAACCGCGCCTGATCGAGATGAACTGGGGTAAATCCGGCCCCAAGTTGACGCTGGTTGGCAAAGGCGTCTGTTTTGATACGGGCGGGTTGAACCTTAAGCCGGGCAACTCGATGGCTTTGATGAAGAAAGACATGGGTGGCGCGGCCAATGTGTTGGGTCTGGCGCGGATGATCATGGCGTTGGAGCTGCCGGTGCAGCTGCGCATTCTGATCCCGGCGGTCGAGAATTCGGTGTCCGGCAATGCGTTCCGACCCGGGGACGTCCTGACCTCACGCAAGGGCCTGACCGTTGAGATCAATAACACCGATGCGGAAGGACGGTTGGTTCTGGCAGATGCTTTGGCATTGGCGGACGAGGGTGAGCCAGACCTGATCATCTCGATGGCGACGCTGACCGGCGCAGCCCGAGTTGCCGTTGGCGCTGATCTGACACCGTTCTACACCGATATCGACAGCACGGCGGAGGCACTGGCACGAGCAGGCAAGAAAGCCGCTGACCCGGTCTGGCGGATGCCGTTCCATGAACCGTATGAGGCGATGATCGAACCCGGCATTGCCGATCTGGACAATGCCCCGGCAGGCGGATTTGCAGGCTCTATCACCGCAGCCCTGTTCTTGCGCCGGTTTGTGGGCGATACTCCTTACATGCATTTCGACATCTATTCCTGGCAGCCCAGCAAAGCCCCCGGACGCAGCAAAGGCGGACTGGGACAAGGACCGCGCGCCTTGCTGACCGCTCTGCCCGAAATTCTGGGCCTATGACACGCCGGCGCATCATACAGCCGGTTGTGGACCTGCTGCGCGATCCGAATGGCCCTCGGGACCGGCAACTGTTGTTTGGTGACCCGGTAGATGTTGCCGAGGAAACCGACGGATGGAGCCGGATCACTTCGGACAAGGACGGCTATCCCGGTTGGGTCCGGTCCGAACATCTGGGACCCGAGGCTACAGAGACCCACTGGGTCACCGCACCGGCGACCCATGCCTATGAACGGCCAGACATGAAAAGCCCCGACCGGGTATCACTGAGTTTCGGCAGCAGACTGCATGTGCTGTCCGAACAGGACCGGTTTCTTGAGACAGAACTGGGGTTCATACCGGCAATTCACGCCAAACTCAGCGCAACGCGGCTCACCGATCCGGTCACTGTGGCCGAGTTGTTTCTGGGCACGCCCTACCTGTGGGGCGGCAACAGCCGTTCTGGTATCGATTGCTCCGGGTTGGTTCAGGCCGGGTTATTGGCCTGCGGCGTGGCGTGCCCTGGGGACAGCGGGGATCAGGAACGCAAACTGGGCGAGGCACTTTCCGCCGGGACGGAACCAAAACGGGGCGATCTTTTGTTCTGGAAGGGCCATGTCGCATGGGTCTATGGCGACAACATGTTGCTGCATGCCAATGCCTACCACATGGACGTGACGTTTGAGCCGATGGACCAGGCCATCACCCGAATTCTGGAGCAGGGAGACGGGCCTGTAACGGCCCATAAACGGCTCTAATCAAGGTCTACGGACCGGATCAGCTTGCGTTCCAGGACCCGCAAAACAGTGCGCAGATCATGGCCACGCTTCAGGATGCGCCCATCCATACCGATCACCGAGTACATCCCCTGCTTCGATCGCAGGCGCGGGTGCTTTTCGACCCGATAGATCGGGTGCTCTGCCGTACGTCGAAAGATGGAAAACACCGCCATGTCGCGCAGGTTGGAAATGCCGTAATCGCGCCATTCTCCGGCGGCGACCATCCTGCCATAGACGGACAGGATATGTGACATCTCGCGCCGGTCGAACGCGACTGGCATCTGGGCCGAGTTTGCAGAAAACCGGCTGGGAGGCTGCATGTTCATACCCTCAGCCTTGCCGGAAAACGCGTTTGAATCAAGTCCGGTGGCGACAGGTGTGGTATTTTTGGATCGCTGGGCCCTAGCGCCGCCCGACCTGCCGACAGATCAGAATCACCGGCAAAAGCCCCACAGCAAGGATGACCAGAGACGGCACCGCAGCCCCCTCCAGCCGCTCATCCGAGGCCAACCGATACGCCTGCACGGCCAGTGTATCAAAGTTGAACGGCCGCATGATCAGGGTTGCGGGCAGCTCTTTCATCACGTCAACAAAAACGATCAACAGCGCGGTCAGCAACGAAGGTGTCAGGATCGGCAGATGCACCCGGCGCAACGTTCCCAGCGGCGTTTGACCCAAAGACCGTGACGCCGCATCCATGTTGGCATGAACGGTGCTCTGCCCGCCTTCATAGGCGCTCAGTGCAGCGGCCAGAAAACGCACCATGTAAGCCGCCACCAGCAGCCAGATCGAACCTGTGACCAGCAGACCCGTCGAGACGTCGAACGTCTCGCGCATCCAGGCGTCCAGCGCGTTGTCAAAGCTGGCAAAGGGGACCATCAGACCAACGGCGATCACGCCGCCGGGCACAGCGTAACCCAGCCGCGCCAGATAGCCCGCGGTGGCCGAACTGCGACCCGGACGCAGCCGCTGAAAGAACCCCACGCAGATCGCGGCACAGACTGTGACAACCGCCGCAACGCCGGCCAATGTCAGCGAGTTCTGGATGAACCCAATGTACCGCCGCGACAGCAAGTTCTGTTCCGACGTCATACCCATCTGGATCAGGATGAACACCGGCAGCAAAAAGCCCAGCAACACCGGTATAATGCAGAGCGTAAAGGCCGCCACAGACTGCCAACCCTTCAGTTGAGCCGACGGCAGAGAAGCATGACTTTTGCCCGCCTGATAATACCTGGCCTTGCCGCGTTGCATCCGCTCGGCCACGGCCATGAGCAATGCAAAGCCCAACAAACACAGGGCGAGTTGCGCGGCAGCAGCCCGATCTCCGATCGAGAACCAACTGGTGTAGATGCCGGTGGCAAACGTCTGAACGCCGAAATAGGCCACTGTCCCGAAATCTGCAATGGTCTCCATGATCGCCAGCAAGACACCACCCGCAATAGCCGGGCGCGCCATCGGCAAAGACACGTGCCAGAACGCCAGCCACGGGCTTTTGCCCAGAGCACGGGCGGCTAAAAAGGCGGTGGCGCTTTGCTGCAGAAACGCCGCGCGCGCCAGCAGATAGACATAAGGGTAGAGCACGAGGATCAGCATCACGGCCGCGCCCTCGGTCGAGCGGATTTCGGGGAACCAATAGTCGCGCGGCCCCCATCCGGTCACCTGCCGCAGCGTCGTCTGCACAATTCCGGGATGGTCCAGAATGAACGTATAGGCGTAGGCCAGGACATAGGCCGGGAAGGCCAGAGGCAGGACCAGTGCGATTTCCAGAAAACGGACACCGGGAAAGCGCGTCATCGTCACCAGCCAGGCTGCGCCAACGCCGATGGAGAAAGTCCCTGCCGCCACCAAAACGACCAGTATCACAGTTGTAAGTGCGTAACCGGGCAGCACCGTCTCTAACAGGTGTGAGACCGTATCTGTCCCGCCAGTGACCGCCGCCAATACGACCGCCACCATCGGCAGCAGACAAGCCGCCGCGACCAAATAGGCAACGATACCCACCAGCCGGGTGCCCAGCGCGCCGCGATTGCGCTTTCCGTGTTCTGAATAGTCGATTTCGGCCATGGACCCGGTTTGTGACTGGCGTTGGCTATTGATCCGCCTTTAATCGACCAAAATGCTAAGAAACACCAGTCCGCAGGGGAACAATTCTGCGGCACATACTGCCGCAGAATTGTCAGACGATCATTCGTAGACGCGCTGATCTTCGATCACCAAACCGTCCTTGGGCAGCGATCCGGGGGCCACGACCTCGATCGCGCCTTTCAGTTTCAGCACCTCGACCACAGATTTGGCGTAGGCCATATCATCCCCGCCCGCGCTTTCGATCTGAACGGTCATCGTGTCCATCTCACCCTGACGGGCGGCGATGACACGGGCTTTCACGATTTCTTCGTGTTTGTCGACCAAAGCGGCCACCTGTTCAGGTCGCACGAACATACCTTTGATCTTGGTGGTCTGGTCCGCACGGCCCATCCAGCCTTTGATTCTGGCGTTTGTACGCCCGCAAGGCGAGACGCCCGGCATAATCGCAGACAGGTCACCGGTGGCGAACCGGATCAGCGGGTAATCAGGATTCAGAGAGGTCACCACAACCTCACCCACATCGCCAGCAGCCACCGGTGTTCCGGTGCCCGGAGTGACGATCTCAACGATGACGTGTTCGTCGATAATCATGCCCTCCATCGCGGCGCTCTCGTAGGCGATATTGCCCAAATCGGCCGTGGCATAGCATTGCAAGCAGGAAATGCCCCGGTTGGCATAGTCCTGACGCAGAGACGGGAACAGCGCCCCGCCGCCGACAACGGCCTTCGAGAAATGCAGCGCCACGCCCATCTCGTCAGCCTTGTCCAGAATGACCTTCAGATAGTCCGGCGTACCCGCATAGGCGGTACAGCCCACATCCCGCGCCGCCGTCACCTGAAGTTCCGTCTGGCCGGTGCCCGCAGGCAGCACAGCAGCCCCAACAGCCCGAGCGCCGTTTTCAAAGATCATGCCGGCTGGCGTCAGGTGATACCCAAAACAGTTCTGAACGATATCACCGGGACCCACGCCTGCCGCATTCAGGAACCGCCCCATGCGCCACCAATCATGATCCGTGCTGCCGGGTTCATAAATCGGGCCGGGCGACTGGAAGACGTGATGGAAGTGCCGCGCCGGTTTGACAGTGAAGCCGCCGAAAGGCGGGCGCGACGCCTGCGCCTGCGCCAGATCGGATTTCCGCAACACAGGCAGTTTGACCAGGTCTTCAACGGACTTTACAGCGCCAGTGTCGGCGTCGGCCAGATGAGCAGTAAAGCCGGGGGCGGACAGAGCGCGGTCAATCTGAGTGCGCAGCGCCTGCGCCTGATCTGCGGCACGTTCATCGGCTGATCGGGTTTCGAGTGCGTCGTAATAGGTCATCGCCAGATCCTCCATTCCCTTACAGCCACCTCTTGCGGCGGCGGTAAGATCGCACGTCACGGAAGCTTTTGCGGCCTTCGTCGGACATGCCCAGATAAAACTCTTTCACATCTGGGTTTTCGCGCAGATCGGCGGCCGGACCGTCCATCACGACGCGCCCGGATTCCAGAATATAGCCGTAATGTGCAAACCTTAGAGCCACATTTGTGTTCTGCTCGGCCAGCAGGAAGGATACGCCCTCCTTCTCGTTGAGGTCCTTCACGATGCCGAAAATCTCTTCGACCAGCTGTGGGGCCAGGCCCATCGAGGGTTCGTCCAACAGGATCGTTTCAGGTCGCGACATCAGCGCCCGACCCATCGCAACCATCTGTTGTTCGCCGCCAGAGGTGTAGCCCGCCTGCGATCGGCGGCGTTCCTTGAGGCGGGGGAAATATGTGTAGACCAGTTCAAGGTCCTGCTGAATGGCCGACTTGCCATCCTTGCGGGTATAGGCCCCGGTCAGCAGGTTTTCCTCAACGGTCAGATGTTCAAAACAATGGCGGCCTTCCATCACCTGGATGACGCCCTTTTCCACCAGATCGGCGGGATCGCTTTCATGCACGCTGGTCCCACGATAGGTGATCGACCCCTTGGTGACTTCACCCCTTTCCGAATGCAGCAGGTTGGACACCGCCTTGAGGGTCGTGGTCTTGCCAGCGCCGTTGCCACCCAGCAGGGCCGTGATGCCGCCCTTGGGCACGGTCAGACTGACGCCTTTCAGGACGAGGATCACGTGATTGTAGATCACCTCGATATTGTTGACCTCAAGCAGGGTTTCCGCCTGCACATCAGTGGTTTGAGCCGCATCCAGCATCTGGGTGTGTCCTCGTGCGTGTGTTGGGTTCGGGACGGCGGTCTGCCGCCGCCCCGGAGTTCAAAGCGCCTTAGTTACAGCGCGGTTCGATGTTGTTCTCGGACGCATAGGCCGCCGAGTCTTCGGCGATCAGCGCGCCGATCACTTCGGCATCGGTTGGTTTGAAGTCCTGAACCGTGTTCCAGGTTTTGGCCGAGGCATCCCACTGGACAACACCGACCAAACCGGGGCCGCCGTGGTTTTCACATGAAACCGTGAACTCGGGTCCAAAGCCTGCCATGCCAAGCGCATCCATCTTTGCGTTGGTCATTTCCAACGCTTCCATGCCGTCGCGCATCATCGCGGGGGTAATGTCGGCAACGCCGTGGATCTCTTGAGCCGTCTTGATTGCCTCGGAAGCAAGCATCGCGGCATAAAGACCCCGGTTGTACTGGACCGAGCCCAGTTGATCGCCAGCACCAGCGGCTTTACCTGCGTCAACGACATGTTTCTGCAAGTCGCCGTACACAGGGTAGTCCATACCCAACCCAGTGAAGGTCAATGCCTTGTATCCGTTGGCTTTTTCTCCCGCTGGTTCGACGTCAAATTCGGCACCGGACCACCAGACACCGATGAAATTTTCCATCGGGAAGCGGATATTGGCGGCCTCCTGCACGGCGACCTGGTTCATGACGCCCCAACCCCACATGATCACATAATCGGGTCTGTCACGGCGGATCTGGAGCCACTGGGATTTCTGTTCCTGGCCCGGGTGGTCAACGGGCAGCAACGCCAGCTCATACCCATGTTTTTCCGCCAGAGTTTCCAGAGTACGGATCGGCTCTTTGCCATAGGCCGAGTTGTGATAGACAAGCGCGATTTTCTTACCGCTCAGGTCTCCACCATTCTCGTCGAGCAAATAGTTGATCGCGCCGGACGCCCCATTCCAGTAGTTCGCCGGGTAGTTGAATACGTGGCTGAATACGGTGCCATTTGCCGCCGAGGTGCGGCCATAGCCCAACGTGTGCAACGGGATGTTGTCTGCGGTTACTTTGGGGATCAGCTGATAGGTGATACCGGTCGACAGAGGCTGATACACCAGCGCGCCTTCACCCTTAGTCGATTCATAGCATTCAACACCTTTTTCAGTGTTGTATCCGGTTTCGCATTCTACCACGCGGATCGGTTCGCCACCGATACCGCCGTCGCGTTCATTCAGCAGGGTGAAATAGTCGTTGTACCCGTCCGAGAACGGGATACCGCCTGCGGCATAGGGCCCGGTCCGATAGCTGAGATCCGGGATTACCAGATCCGCCATCGCCGGCCCTGCGGCCATCAGGGCGCCCAGCGCCATGGTTGCCAGTGTCTTGTTCATCGGGTGTCTCCTCCCTTGGTTAGTCCGATGTTGCGTTCGGGCTTGTGCCGCCCGTCTTTTCATTGGGCCGGCCCCTTAGTGCGGGAACGGCCAGAGTCTGAGTTTCTCTTTCGCCACGCGCCACAGCTGCGCCAGCCCGTGCGGTTCCAGGATCAGGAACATGATGATCAGCGCGCCGACGATTACCAGCTGCAGGTGCGCCACGATATCCGTGGGCCAGCCCAGCACGTCGACGCCGACAACCTTCAGGACCACCGGCAGCAGAACAAGGAAAGCCGCACCAGCGAATGACCCAAAAATAGACCCTAACCCGCCGATAATGATCATGAACAGCACCAGGAACGACTTCTGGATACCGAAGACTTCGCCGACCTCGACCGCGCCAAGGTAGACCGCAAAGAACAGTGCGCCCGCGATGCCGATGAAGAACGAACTGACGGCAAAAGCGCTCATCTTGGCCTTCAGCGGGTTTACCCCGATGATCTCGGCCGCGATGTCCATGTCACGGATCGCCATCCATGTCCGGCCCGTAGTGCCGCGCGTCAGATTGCGCGCGATCAGGGCGCTTACAGCAAGGAAGATCAGGCAAAACAGATAGGTGGCCCAGGCCGGCGCGTTCGGGCCGGTGATGATAATGCCGAACACGTCCCGCTCCGGCGCGTTGATCTGGCCCGAAGCCGAGTAGTTGTAGAACCACGGCACTCGGTTGAAAAGCCACACCAGAAAGAACTGCGCCGCCAGTGTGGCCACCGCCAGATAAAAGCCCTTGATCCGCAGGCTGGGCAGGCCAAACAGCACTCCGACGATTGCCGTGATGCCTCCTGCCAGAATGACGTGAATGAACATGCTGACATCGGGAAAGGCGGTCATCAGCTTGTAGCAGGCATAGGCACCCACGGCCATGAAACCACCGGTACCCAAGGACACCTGCCCGCAATAGCCCACCAGAATGTTCAGCCCGATCGCCGCGATCGCGTAGATCAGGAAAGGCAGTAGCAGGGCATTGGCCCAGTAATCATTGATGATGAACGGGATGATCCCGAACGCCACTGCAAGCACCGCGTAATACCGATAGCGGTCGAACTTGATCGGGAAGGTCTGGCTGTCATCCACGTAGGAGGTTTTGAAATCTCCGGCCTCACGATAGAACATGTCTTACTTTTCCCATTCTTCCTGCGCCCGGTTGCGGGCTGCGGCGTCCAGTTGGTTGGACCCTTTTGCATATCCGCTCGCCTCCGAGGCGCGCACGAGTTTCAGGTAGGCCAGGATGCCCATGACCAACCCGGCAAAGGCCAGGATCGCCGCAATCGTCATCTGGCCTTTGCTCAGATCGTCCGAGGTGAGGGCGATGTACCCAAAAGCCCAGAACCCGGCCCACGAGATGACGTTGACGATGGCGATCAGCTTGGTCATCGGGCTACACCCTCTCGATGATCTTCTCACCGAACAGACCCTGCGGCCGGAACACGAGGAAGATCAGCGCCAGCACATAGGCGAACCAGTTCTCGGTCGCGCCGCCCACCAAGGGACCGATGGCGAACTCGAACAGTTTCTCGCCCACACCAATGATCAGGCCGCCGACGATGGCTCCGGGGATCGAGGTAAAACCGCCCAGCATCAGCACCGGCAACGCCTTGAGTGCGATCAGCGACAGCGAGAACTGAACGCCCGACTTGGTGCCCCACATGATGCCCGCAACCAGGGCAACAAAGCCCGCGACCGACCACACCATGATCCAGATGAAGTTCAGCGAGATGCCGACCGACAGCGCCGCCTGATGGTCATCGGCTACCGCACGCATCGCACGGCCTTGTTTTGTGTACTGGCTGAACGCGACTAGCCCGGCCACCAGAAGCGCGGCAATGATCGTCGCGACGATATCCAGATTGTCGATGAAGAACCCGTAGCCAAAGATGTTAAACGTGGTCTCATCGATCCATAGGTTGATACCCTGCGGCAGACCCACATCCAACGTCTTGATCTCAGAGCCCCACATCAGGTCGGCCACGCCTTCAAGGAAATAGGCCAATCCGATGGTGGCCATGAACAGGATAATCGGCTCCTGCCCGACCAGATGCCGCATGACAAAGCGCTGCACCGCCCAGGCCAATACCACCATGACACCCATGGTCAGGATAATCGCCAGAAACGCCGGAACGTTCCATCCGAACTTGTGGATATGAGTCCCGAATATTGCGTTGATCAGATGCGAGAACGGCACCTGCCCGTTCATGATCCCGACCAGTGTCATCGCTGCGAACAGGGCCATAACCCCTTGGGCATAGTTGAAAATCCCAGAGGCTTTGTAGATCAGCACAAAGCCCAGAGCCACCAGCGCATAGAGCACCCCCGCCATCAGGCCGTTGAGGATGACCTCCATCGCAAAAATCAGCTGATCAGGCATGTGCGCCCCCTCTCATGTCTGTCAGTTGGTCAGTCATGGCTCACCCCCAGATAGGCGTCGATGACTTCCTGATTGCTGCGCACCTCGTCCGGGGTGCCGTCGCCGATCTTCTTGCCGTAGTCCATCACGACCACGCGGTCGCTCAGGTCCATGACAACACCCATGTCGTGCTCGATCAGGGCAATGGTGGTGCCAAACTCGTCATTCACATCGAGGATAAAGCGGCTCATGTCCTCTTTCTCTTCGACGTTCATGCCCGCCATCGGTTCATCCAGCAGCAACAGCTTTGGTTCCGCCGCCAGCGCGCGCGCCAGTTCGACGCGCTTTTTCAAACCATAAGGCAGGCGGGAAACCGGCGTTTTGCGGATGTGCTGGATTTCAAGGAAGTCGATGATCTTTTCAACGGTTTCACGGTTCTCGACCTCTTCTGCCTCGGCTTTGCCCTTCCACAGGGCCTGCTGCAGAATGTTCGTCTTCATGTAATTCAGCCGTCCGGTCATGACGTTGTCCAGAACGCTCATACCTTCGAACAAGGCGATGTTCTGGAACGTCCGGGCAATCCCCTGCCGCGCCACTTCATAAGGGCGCATCGGAGGGCGTTTCGCCCCGTGGAACCAGACCTCACCCTCCTGAGGCACGTAGAACCCGGAGATCACGTTCAGCATCGAGGACTTGCCCGCCCCGTTTGGCCCGATAATGGCGCGGATTTCACCTTCGCGGATATCGAACGAGATATCCTTGATCGCCACTACGCCGCCAAAGCGCAGGGTAATGTTCTTCATCTCCATCACCACACCGCCGATCTTGCGGCCGTCTTCGGTGACATATCCTTCGGAGTTATCCAGCATCAGTCACTCCCTGACTTGCGGAAAAACGGGACGGCGGGCGGGGCGATGACCGCAGGTCGAGCGGCGCACGACCGGCCCTCATTCTGCCGCCACCTTGTGCTGAGCAACCGGCACGACGGCCGCGTCCACGATCTCAAGCGTTGCGCTGATCGACCCTTTGCGGCCGTCCTCATACGTGACCTCGGTTGTCGTCGACACCTGATTGGACCCGTCATAAAGCGCATCGATGATGTCGCTGAATTTATCCTCGACAAACCCGCGCCGTACCTTCCGCGTGCGGGTCATTTCGCCGTCATCCGCGTCCAGTTCCTTGTGCAGCACGACAAAGCGATGCACCTGGCAGCCTGACAGCATTTCATCAGCGGCAACGGATTTATTCACCTCTTCAACGTGGTTTTGAATCGTCTCTAACACACGGGGATGGCCCGCCAGTTCCTGATAAGACGCATAGGCCACGTTGTTGCGTTCAGCCCAATTCCCAACCGCAGTCAGGTCAATATTGATAAAGGCCACACAACGGTCCTTGCCGTTACCAAACAGCACGACCTCAAGGATATCGGGGTAGAACTTCAGCTTGTTCTCGACATATTTCGGCGCAAACATCGACCCATCGGCCATTTTGCCGACGTCCTTGGCCCGGTCGATGATCCGCAGATGGCCCGAGCTTTCCTCGATGAACCCGGCATCGCCGGTTGCAACCCACCCTTCGGCATCTTTGGTCGAGGCCGTTGAGTCCGGATTGTTGTAATATTCCACGAAGACACCGGGCGAGCGGTAGTGGATCTCGCCCTTATCATCGATTTTCAGTTCGACATCCGGTGCAGGAACCCCAACGGTATCTGCGCGCACTTCGCCATCCGGCTGCACGGTGATGAAAACTGTGGCCTCGGTCTGGCCGTAAAGCTGCTTCAGGTTGATGCCCAGCGAGCGATAGAAGTCAAAGATCTCCGGCCCGATCGCCTCACCCGCGGTATAGCCCACGCGAAAGCGGCCATAGCCCAGCGTATCCTTGAGCGGTCCGTAAACCAGCATATTGCCCAGCGCATATTTGATACGGTCGCCAAAACCGACCGGCTTACCGTCCAGCAGCAAGCCGCCAACCTTTTTGGCGTGCGCCATGAAGTGGTGGAACATGCGCTGCTTAAGCTTGCCCGCATCCTCCATCCGGATCATCACATTGGTCAGCTGAGTCTCGAACACGCGCGGCGGCGCGAAGAAATAGGTCGGTCCGATTTCGCGCAGGTCGGTCATCATCGTATCGGCGCTTTCGGGGCAGTTTACGCAGAACCCGCACCAATAGGCCTGCCCAATTGAGAAGATGAAATCCCCGACCCATGCCATCGGCAGATAGGACAGAATGTCTTCGTTCCGGGTCAGATGATCGAAATCGGCCGAATTCTTGGCGCTTTCGATCACGTTCCGGTTCGACAGCACCACGCCCTTGGGTTTACCAGTGGTGCCTGAGGTGTACAGCATCACGCAGGTGTCGTCATATCCGATCCCGGCGATGCGATTGTCCAGTTCCGCGTCGAACCGTTGATGCCCGGCGTTGCCTTCGGCCATCAGATCTTCCAACGCGTTCATCTGGCTGTGGTCGTACTTCCGCATCCCCCGCTTGTCGGTATAGAGAATATGTTTGACCTGATGCAGGTTTTCCTGAATCTCGATGACCTTGTCGACCTGCTCCTGATCGCCACAGACCACGTACTTGGCACCGCAATGCTCCAGCACATAGGCCATCTCTTCGGCCACAGCGTCCTGATATAGCGGGACGGGGATTGCCCCCACCATCTGGGCAGCGACCATCGACCAGTAATGCGCCGGGCGGTTGCGGCCTATGACGGCGATGTGGTCACCTTTTTCGACGCCAAGCTCGAGAAAGCCCAGCGCGATGGCACGGATTTCCTTGGCTGCTTCAGCCCAGGTCCAGCATTGCCAGATCCCGAATTCCTTTTCCCGATAAGCCGGAGCATCCCCGAACCGGGCCGCATTGCGATGTAGAAGCGCCGGAAGGGAGTGCATCCCTTCAGCGCTCGACTGCGTCTGAGCCAATCTCTTTCTCCTCCCCATCCGACCCCTTCTCCGGGCCGGAAACGGCGAACCCGAGGATCAACCCCGGATGCCAATGCCCCGATAAGGGACACAGGAAAGATCAACGTCAACTTTTTCCTGATGTTTTCTCAATTCTTACGAATTGTAACATGGGGTGGAGTCACTGATTGGAGGAACGAATTTTGATGCGAAGCGAGCGGGTGGCTCGTTTGAGCCTTTTGTGGATGCAGGTCGGAGGCCAAGTCGCCGCGATTGTCGTGTTGTAATTGATTATGTTACAATCTGATGAGCAAACGATTGCGCGGAGGCATAACATGCCTAAACGTGTCCTGGCGATAATGGTGATGGCCGTCTCATGCATGGCAAGTCCTATGCTTGCGGAAGGTGATCCGGAAAACGGTCGGAATCTTGCGCGAACAGATTGTGCCCACTGCCATGGTGTCGATGGAAATGCCCGATCAACGTCGTTTCAACCGGTTCCCATGTTGGCCGGTCAACCAGCTGTTTACCTGCTTCAAGAGATGCGAAACTACGCGTTGGGTGCACGCGAAGATAGTAGCAAGAACGCTGCAATGACTGGGAAGCTAAAAGAGCTGAGCGACCAAGACTTGCAAGACATTGCTGCATTCTTTGAGGCACAGAAGCGGTATTAGTCTCAAAGTTCCATTGGTCTTGAGTGATCGAGTGAGCGCTGCGTCAGCGCATCTTACATCCGATGGACCAGTTCGAATGTCTTCGAGCACACTCAATCACAACCAATCCCGCAAAATCGGGATCAGTGGCACATCCGCCGCAGGCATCGGGTAGTTTCGCAGCTCATTGGCACGGGCCCATTTCAGCGCCTGCCCTTCTTTGGACTGCGGAATGCCCTCCCACTTGCGGCAGGCGAACAGCGGCATCAACAGGTGGAAGTCGTCATAGCTGTGGCTGGCGAAGGTCAGCGGGGCGAGGCAAGAGGCCCAGGTGTCGATGCCCAGCTCCTCGTGCAATTCGCGGATCAGGGCGGCCTCGGGGGTTTCACCAGGTTCGATTTTACCGCCAGGGAATTCCCACAGGCCAGCCATGGATTTGCCTTCCGGGCGCTGCGCCAGCAGCACCCGGCCTTCGATGTCGATCAAGGCGACCGCAGAAACAAGAACTGTTTTCACGACCGGTAATCCGCGTTGATCTCGATATAACCATGGGTCAGATCGCAGGTCCAAACGGTGGATTTGCCCTCGCCCAGCCCCAGATCGACGGCGATCACCAGATCCTGACCTTTCATGTACTCGGCCGCGTCCTCTTCGCGATATTCGGGGCTGACCCAGCCTTTTTCGGCGACCAGAATGTCGCCGAACGAGATGCTCAGCAGGTCGCGATCCGCCGTAGCGCCGGACTTGCCGATGGCCATGACGACACGACCCCAGTTTGGGTCCTCGCCCGCGATGGCCGTTTTCACCAGCGGTGAGTTGGCGATGGCCAGCCCGTGCACCTTGGCATCCGCGTCCGAAGCGGCGCCGGTCACACGGATTTCCACGAATTTCGTGGCGCCCTCACCGTCGCGCACCACCTGTTGCGCCAGATCCAGCATTACGCTTTCCAAAGCTGCCGCAAAAGCGTCATTGCCGGTAGCATCCACGCCGGATGCGCCGGTGGCGGACAACAACAGGCAGTCCGAGGTCGAGGTATCGCTATCCACCGTGATGCAGTTGAACGTCCGGTCGGTTTGTGCGCCCAGCATTGCCTGCAGCGCGGATTGTTCGACCTTGGCATCGGTGAAAATGTAAACCAGCATCGTCGCCATATCGGGCGCGATCATGCCAGATCCTTTGGCGATCCCTGCAATAGAGACTGTTTTGCCATCAATCTCGACCTGCGCGCTTGCGCCTTTCGGGAAGGTGTCCGTAGTCATGATGGCTCGCGCCGCGTCCTCAACCGCATGACGGCTGAGGCTGGCCTTGAGCGCTTCAAGCTGCGCCACGATGCGGTCATGCGGCAGCGGTTCCCCGATCACGCCGGTGGATGAGGTAAAGACCCGCTCGGCCGGTACACCGGTTGTGTTTGACACCGCCTGTGTCACCTCGGCCACCGAGGTTTGACCATAGTGGCCGGTGAACGCGTTGGCGTTGCCCGAATTCACAAGTATGGCAGCAGGTCCGTCACTGGCCGCGCCGATTTTTTCCTGACAGTCCAGTACCGGGGCCGCACGGGTAGCCGACCGGGTAAACACCCCGGCGACCGAAGTGCCCGGGTCCAGTACCGCCAGCATAACGTCGGTACGCCCCCGATAACGCACGCCAGCCTCGGCCGTCGCGAAACGTACACCGTCAATGGCGGGCAAGTCGGGAAATGCCGCCGGGGCCAGCGGAGAAACCTTGGTGATCTTGGCCACGCGACTTACTCCTGAATCAGGTCGATCTGGCGGATGACCTCGGGGCCAGCGCCTTCCAGTTCGGGACGTTCGATCTGCGCCTTCTGGGTCAACTCGTCGATCTTGGCCTGAATGGTCTCCTGCTGGATCGACTGGGCCAGCTGGTCGCGTACAGCCGCTAGCGCCGGTGCCTCGGACTTGCGGGTATCGTTCAGGATAATCACGTGCCAGCCAAACTGTGTTTGAACCGGTTCGGAAACCTGACCCTTTTCCAGCTCAAGAACGGCGGTTTCGAATTCAGGCACCATCCGACCCTTGCCGAACCATCCCAAAGACCCGCCATTGGGGCCTGACGGGCCGGTGGATTTTTCCTTGGCCGTCTCAGCAAAATCCGCACCGTCATCCAGCAGCGCCTTGATTGCCTTTGCCTCTTCTTCTGTCTCTACCAGAATGTGGCTGGCATCAAACTCATCTTCGCCCTGAAAATCACCGAACTGAGCGTCATAAGCGGCCTGGATCGCCTCATCCGTCGCAGCGTCGCCGACCAGCTCATTGACTGTCTGCACCGCTTGCATGGACCGGGCTTCGTTTTCCAGCCCCAGCTGGTTCAGCAGGGTCAGCGCGTCCTGTTCCTGAGCAAGCAATTGCTGCTGGATCAACTGCTCGATGATGAAGCCGTACAGAACGTCATCTTCGATCTCGGAGTAATTCGGCGGCAGCGCCGCAACGGACGCGATAACGTGACCCAATGTGATCTCATCGCCATTCACGATAGCGACGACGGTATCCGGATCAGGCTTGGTTTCGGCGGCAAGCGGCATCGCCATCACGGCTGCAAGCGCCAGCGATGGCAGAAAAGTGAGGCCTTTGGGCATGGAATCATCCTATTTCTTTGCCGCGACAGGGCGCGGCGTTGACACTTCAGAACCTGCCGCTTACATCGCTTTGAAGCCTTGGACAGGGCCGCCTTTCACCCCCCGTATCTATGGGTTGCGCGCAAGGTGGGCAAGCCTGTCGCAACCAAGATAAGAACAGATCCGCTGGAGTGAACATGCTGGGACTCGGAACGCTCGCCAAAAAGGTGTTCGGAACACCGAACGACCGCAAGATCAAGGCGACCCGCCCCCTGATCGAAAAGATCAACGCGCTGGAACCTGAGTTCGAAAAGTTGTCCGATGAGGGCTTGATCGAAAAGACTGCCGAACTGCGCAAACGCGCACTTGATGGTGAGGCGCTGGACGACCTGCTGCCCGAAGCCTTTGCCAACGTCCGCGAGGGTGCCAAACGCGCGCTGGGTCTGCGTGCCTTTGACGTGCAGCTGATGGGCGGCGCGTTTCTGCATCAGGGCAACATCTCGGAAATGAAGACGGGTGAAGGCAAGACTCTGGTAGCCACCTTCCCCGCCTACCTGAATGCGCTGACCGGCAAAGGTGTGCACGTGGTCACGGTGAACGAATACCTGGCCAAGCGCGACTCGGAGTGGATGGGTAAGGTGTTTGCCGCCGTTGGCATGACCACCGGCGTGATCTGGTCGGGCCAGCCCGATGACGAGAAAAAGGCCGCCTACGCCTGTGATGTGACTTACGCCACCAATAACGAGCTGGGCTTCGACTATCTGCGCGACAACATGAAGGCCGATCTGGATCAGATTTACCAGAAATACCACAATTTCGCGATTGTGGATGAGGTCGACTCGATCCTGATCGACGAAGCCCGGACGCCGCTGATCATCTCGGGCCCCTCGCAGGACCGCTCAGACCTTTATACCGCTATAGACAGTTTGATCCCGTTGCTGAGCGATGACCACTTCACGCTGGACGAAAAGTCCCGGAACGTGACCTTCACCGATGAGGGCAACGAGTTTCTGGAGCAGCAATTGATCGCCGCTGGTCTGATCCCCGAGGGCCATTCGCTGTATGACCCCGAAAGCACCACGGTTGTGCACCACGTCAACCAAGGCCTGCGCGCGCACAAGCTGTTCACGCGCGACAAGGATTACATCGTGCGCGACGGCAATGTGGTTCTGATCGACGAATTTACTGGCCGGATGATGCCGGGGCGCCGTTTGTCCGAAGGTCTGCATCAGGCGATCGAGGCCAAGGAAGGTGTTCAAATCCAACCCGAGAACGTGACGCTGGCCAGCGTCACATTCCAGAACTACTTCCGCCTGTATGACAAGCTGGGTGGAATGACCGGCACTGCCCTGACCGAGGCCGAGGAATTTGCCGAAATCTATGGTCTGGGTGTGGTCGAGGTTCCGACCAACAAGCCGATTGCCCGTCTGGACGAAGACGATCAGGTCTATCGTACCGCCGCTGAGAAATACGGCGCCATGATCGAGCAGACCAAGGAAGCTCAGGAAAAGGGTCAGCCGGTTCTGCTGGGAACCACATCCATCGAAAAATCCGAGCTGCTCAGCCAGATGCTGCAAAAAGAAGGCATCCAGCACAATGTTCTGAACGCGCGTCAGCACGAGCAAGAGGCGCAGATCGTCGCCGACGCGGGTCGTCTGGGCGCGGTTACAATCGCCACCAACATGGCGGGTCGCGGCACCGACATTCAGCTGGGTGGCAATGTCGAGATGAAGGTGCTGCAAGCACTGGCCGAAAACCCCGAGGCCGACCCGGCCGAATTGCGCGCCGCCGAAGAAGCGCGCCATGCCGAGGAAAAGGAAAAGGTTCTGGCCGCCGGTGGCCTCTATGTAATGGCGTCCGAACGCCACGAAAGCCGTCGTATCGACAACCAGCTGCGCGGTCGTTCGGGCCGTCAGGGTGACCCGGGCCGCACCGTGTTCTACCTGAGCCTCGAAGACGACCTGATGCGTATTTTCGGCTCGGAGCGGTTGGACAAGGTTCTGACCACACTGGGCATGCAGGAAGGTGAGGCGATTGTGCACCCCTGGGTGAACAAGTCGCTGGAACGAGCGCAGTCCAAGGTCGAAGGCCGCAACTTTGACATGCGCAAGAACGTTCTGAAATTCGACGACGTGATGAACGACCAGCGTAAGGTTGTGTTCAGTCAGCGCCGCGAAATCATGTCGACCGATGACCTGTCCGAGATCGTCTCGGATATGCGCGAACAGGTGATCGACGACCTGATCGACGAATACATGCCGCCGAAAACCTACGCCGATCAGTGGGACACAGACGGCCTGCATGAAGCCATCAAAGAGAAACTGACCATCGACGCGCCGGTTCAGGACTGGGCTGCCGAGGAAGGCGTGGATGACGAGCAGGTGCGCGAACGCCTGATCAAGGCCGCCGACGAGATGATGGCACAGAAAGCGGTGGCATTTGGCCCCGAGAACATGCGCAATATCGAAAAGCAGGTTCTGCTGCAGACCATCGACGGCAAATGGCGAGAGCACCTGCTGACGCTGGAACATCTGCGCTCGGTGGTTGGGTTCCGTGGCTATGCCCAACGCGATCCGCTGAACGAATACAAGAACGAAAGCTTCCAGCTGTTCGAAAGCATGCTCGACAGTTTGCGTGAGACCGTAACCCAACAATTGTCGCGCGTCCGCCCGCTGACCGAAGAGGAACAGCGCGAGATGCTGGCCCAGATGCAGGCGCAGCAGGCACAGGCACAAAAAGCGGTGGATCAGGCCACTGATCGCGCCGAAGCAGTGGCCGAAGCGCAGGCTTCGGGCGACGCGCGCCCCGGTTTTGTCGAAGACGATCCTTCATCCTGGGGGAACCCGTCGCGCAACGATCCCTGCCCCTGCGGGTCCGGCAAGAAATTCAAACATTGCCACGGCAGACTGACCTGACGTCACCCTGACCCCGACACATTGAGTCCGCTTCACGGCCACATATTGGCCGTGATTCAACTGCAGGGTGCGACTCGCTCCTTCAACTGGGGAGGGTGTTTTGTTCGTAATAAAGAATTACGTGACCACCGGCGGCACCGTCGCTTGTGCCTTGGCCATTGGTTACCTGATGCAAAATGGAACGCCGGCGCAACCTGATGACGCGCAGGCGCAATTGGAAGTGAATTCTAGCCAGTCTACGGTTATCGCCGGGCTGGAGGACATCGTCTTGACCTCCTCGACTCCAGCTTTGGACAAATCCAATAGCAGCCAACCTTTACAACGCACCCTGCAACCCAGTCGTTCAGCCCCCTCTGATCAGGCAAAGTGTGCCCTCAGCGCCCGCGCCAAGGCCATTCCGGGCGCGGCCGCTAGATTGACCGTCAAAGCCCCCTGCCACACGAATGAGCGGATCGAAATTCATCACAGCGGTTTGACGGTTACTCAAAAGACGGACGAAAACGGCAGGCTGGACCTGACGATCCCGGCCCTGTCGGAATATGCAATTTTTCTGATCTCGGTTGACGATCAGACTGGGACCGTAGCCACCACTCACATTCCCGATCTGGTCGATTATACCCGCATTGCATTGCAATGGCAGGGCGAAACAGACCTGCAAATCCATGCGCTGGAATTTGGGGCCAGCTATGGCGGAACAGGCCACGTATCTTCGGACCCTGCGACGCAAGGTGCGGGCAATGTCATGCATCTGGGTCATTCGGGCTTTGATGACGCGCAGAACATCGAAGTCTACTCTTTCCCGGCAGCTGAGATCAGTCAGAGCGGATCAATCGAATTGACGGTTGAGGCCGAAGTGACGGACGTGAATTGCGGCCGTGATCTGAGCGTCCAAACCCTGGAACTGCGCAGCGACCACCGCCTGCGGTCGCGCGATTTGACGCTGACCCTGCCTGATTGCGCGCAGTCGGGTGAGTTTCTGGTGTTGAATAATCTGCTCCAAGACCTGACAATCGCTGCAAACTAAACCGCAGGCAGGCTTGGCTTTCTTATGACATTCTTTCGTGTGGCAGCGGCCACACTGATATCGGTGACGCTGGCGTCAAACGTGACCGCACAGGACATTACCCTGACATCCCAGGACGGGAAGGTCGAAGTCACAGGCAACCTGTTGGGCTTTGACGGCGAATTCTACCGCGTTGACACCCAGTTCGGCGAGCTGACCATAGATGGGTCAGGCGTAACCTGCGAAGGGCCAGCCTGCCCCAGTCTGACCGACTATGTCGCCGAAATTCGCTTTTCCGGTTCTTCGGTCATGGCCGAAAAGGTGCTACCGGCGCTGATTGTCGGATTCGCCCGGCAGGAAGGGTTGTCAGCCACACCGCACCGTTTGGACACGGGCGAATTTACCTATGAGCTGCACCAGACCGGACGCGATGCCCCTTTGGGTCGGTTCTTTTTCAACCCGGGCAATACGGGCGGCGGTTTTGCGGAACTGATTGCCAGCGAGACCGATGTGGTGATGGCGCTGCGTGAAATTCGCCCATCCGAGCAAAAAGATGCGCTAACTGCCGGGTTGGGCAATCTGTCTTCGCGGGTCATTGCTCTGGATGCGTTGGTGCCTATCGTGGCGCGTGACAACCCGGTGCGGCAGATATCGCCCGCAGATCTTGTGCGGGTATTTTCCGGCGACATCACGAACTGGTCCGAACTGGGTGGGCCTGATGCGCCTGTCTCTCTGCACCTGCCCGAAACCGGCTCCGGCCTGGCACAAGGGGTTGAGGATAAGCTGCTAGTGCCAGCCAGGGCCACGCTTTTGGCTGAGGTGGTCCGTCACCCCCGCAGCAGCGATCTCGTGAGCACCGTTGCGGACGATCCCTTTGCCATCGGTATCGCCAGCCAAGCCGAAATAGAAGGCACACGCGCCCTGCCCTTGACCGGTGGATGCGGTCACGCCCTTGTCGCGACAAGGCAATCCATCAAGACCGAGGACTACCCGCTGACCTCACCGATGTTCCTGTATTTGCCTGCCATTCGCCTGCCGCGCATCGCGCGGCAATTTCTGGCCTATACCCAAAGCGCCGAGGCTCAAATGGTGATCCGCAAGGCCGGCTTTGTGGATCAATCTCCGGAAACGATGCGGATTGGGCTGCAAGGCGACCGCCTGGCCAATGCCGTGGTTTCGGGCGGTGCCGAAGTTGGGCTGGAAGAACTGCAGCGTATGATCGACACACTACGTCCTCAATCGCGCCTGTCCCTGTCCTTTAGGTTCGAGGCCGGTTCCTCCCGCCCGGATGCTCAGTCGCGCTCGAACATCCGGCAATTGGCCCATGCGCTGGAAACCGGAGCCATAGACGCCCGCAAGCTTACGTTTGTCGGCTTTAGCGACGGAGACGGCGCGGCCTCGGCAAATGCCCGGATCGCGTTGCTGAGGGCAAAGACCGTTCGCAACGCGGTTTTGTCCGCCGTGGAAACCGCCATTCCGGAAAGCGTCGAAATCGCCGTGGACGCCTTCGGCGAGGCGATGCCCATGGCCTGCGATGACACAGACTGGGGCCGCAAGGTCAATCGGCGAGTCGAGGTGTGGGTTCAATAACCTTCACAAATAGCCTTCGGACCGAAAGCTCAGCTCATTCGATTTGCCGATGATCAGGTGGTCATGCAGGGTCAGGCCCAGCGCCACACAGGCGTCCTGAATACGGTTGGTCATGTCGATATCCGACTGTGACGGAGTCGGATCGCCCGAAGGGTGGTTGTGCACCAAGATCAGGGCCGACGCGTTAAGCTCCAACGCCCGTTTCGCAACCTCGCGCGGGTAGACCGGCACGTGATCCACGGTGCCCTTGGCCTGCTCTTCGTCCGCGATCAGTACGTTTTTGCGATCCAGATAGAACACACGGAACTGCTCGGTTTCACGATGAGCCATTGTGGTATGGCAATAGTCCAGCAGCGCATCCCAGCCCGAGATCACATGGCGCTGCATCACCCGCGCGCGGGCCATACGGTGAGCGCAGGCCTCAAGGATCTTCAAGTCGGTAATCACCGAGTCCCCAACGCCCTTAATCTGCCGCAACCGTTCTTCGGGCGCGGTCAGAACGCGATTGAAGTCTCCGAACGTGTCCATCAACGCACGGGCCAGAGGCTTAACGTCCTGCCGGGGAATCGACCGAAACAGGACGAGTTCCAGCAGTTCATAATCCGGCATTGCCGCCGATCCACCGGACATGAACCGTTCGCGAAGGCGTTTGCGGTGATCCTTGATGTAGGACGGCAACCGGCCCGTGGGCAGCGGTTGCGCCGGGGCTTCGTCCGTTTCAAACAGCATCGGGGCTTCGGCAAAGGCGTCCTGAGTCATAGTCCCACCGTGCCGCAGAATCGGTTTCTGAATGGTTAACGCATTTCGCCGGCCATATGCGCCGTGGCGCGTCGGACAATCAGGTGCAACAGGATCGAGAAAACACCCAGCGTCAGCATCGCCGCGAACATCAGGTCTGTTTTGGCACGGCCGTTGGCCAGCAGCATCAGATACCCAAGCCCTTGCGACGACCCGACCCATTCGCCAATCACGGCCCCAATCGGAGCATAGACAGCGGCCAGCCGCATACCGGAAGCCAGCGAAGGTAAAGCGGCGGGAATACGAATGTGCCACAACACCGAGCGTGGACTGGCCTGCATCGTGCGCGCCAGATCCAAATACCCCGCTGGTGTCCGCATCAAACCGTCAAAGAAGGACGAGGTGATCGGGAAATAGATGATCAGCACTGCCATCGCGACCTTGGACCACAGACCATATCCCAGCCACAATGTCAGCAAGGGCGCCAATGCAAAGACAGGCAGCGCTTGGGTAAACACCAGCATCGGCTGCACCAACACCCGCGCGGCTCGGGAATTGGCCAGTTGCAACGCAGTCAAAACCCCCAGAACCGTACCACAGGCGAGGCCTATAACAACTTCGACAGCAGTGATCCACGTGTGTTCCGCAATCACCCAGCGGTTTTGCCACCACGTCTCAGCTACCAAAGCCGGACCCGGAAGGATGAACTTGGGAAGACCGGTCAGAGTGACGATCCCCTGCCAGATGGTCAGCGCAAACACCGTCGCCGCAATGGCTGACAGCACCTTCATGCCGCCTCCTCACGCAACAGACGCAGCAACGCGCCCTGGGTTTCCAGTGTTTCCAAGTCATCAACCTTGCGCGGCGCGATCGCGTGGGGTGGCTCACAGGGTGTCAGGCCATGCCGCGTCATGACGACGATAGAATGGCCCAATCGGGCAGCTTCGCCCGGGTCGTGGGTGACCAGTAATACGGTACGACCCTGCAGGGCTTCGGTCGCCAGATCCTGCATGTCAGCACGCGTGCGCGCGTCGAGGGCCGAGAAGGGCTCGTCCAGCAGCACGATGGGGCGATCCTCCATCAACGTGCGCGCCAGTGCCACGCGCTGACGCTGACCGCCGGACAGCTCAGTGGGTTTCTTGGTCAAGTGATCCCCAAGCCGCATCCGTTCGATCAGACGATCCCGGCGTTTCAGGTCAGGCTTTTCACCGCGTAGCCGCGCGCCCAGCGACACGTTCTGCGCAACGGTGGCCCAAGGCAACAGCAGGTCATCCTGCGCCATGTAAGCGACACGCTCGTGCACGGGCTGACGGTCATTGGCCGTAATCTCTCCGGTGAATTCCGCACCCGTATCCAAGCCGGCAATCAGGCGCAGAATGGTGGTTTTTCCAACGCCCGATCCGCCCAGCAGGCAGGTCCATTGCCCCGCCGCAAGGGATAAGGTCAAAGGCGCGAACAAAGGCGCGCCGTTGATAGTGGCGAACCCGCTGATGGTCAGATCGGGCGCTGGTGTCACGGGGTCAAACCCATTTGCCAAAAATTGACCTCAAGCTCGGTCGCGGTGCGGAAGGTTTGACACAGGCGCTGCCAGCGGGGTGAAAGCGCATAGTTCGGACCAATACGCCTTATTAGAGCCTGATCCAGCAGCTCTCCAACCGTCTTGCAGGCGTCCTGATAATCCTGGCCGGCATAGGTGTTGATCCAGTCGCGATAAGTCTCGGACGTGGCTTCCGCCGCCAAACGCGCGCCGATTTCGCCATAGCCCATCACGCAAGGCGCCAGAGCGGCCAGCAAATCCAGCAGATCGCCGCTGTACCCGGCCTCAAGCACAAAGCGCGTATAGGCCAGATTTTCCGCGCGTTCGGGTGTTGCAAACAGTTCTTCGCTGGAAATCCCTTCGGCCTCGCAGATCCCGATATGCAGCTGCATTTCTTCGGCCACCAGCGCATTGACCGTAGCTACCGCGGTTAGCATCTCGGAATGCGTCTCGGATTTCACAACCGCCAGCGCCCAGGCGCGAGAGAAGTGGATGAGGAACACGTAGTCCTGCCGCAGGTAGTGCAGAAATGCCTCTCGCGGCAGGGTGCCGTCCTTCATCCCTTCGACAAAGGCGTGGCGGGTGTAATCCCGCCACGGTTCCTGCGCGGCATCGCGCATCAGCGCGAACGCTTTGCCATAGTCGCTCATTGCACGGTCACGTCGACTGAGATGTCGCTGACCGGGTTGATGCTGTCGATCATGCCGCTGTCTTTAAGGAAGGCTTCGAACCGGGCGTAGCGGCCCGCGTCAAACCCTGCCGGACGCAGCGCAAAGCGGGGCAGCGTGTCGACCCAGGCGCGTGCGTTCAGTTCGTCCTGCAACTCGGGCGAGGTGGCGGCGAAGATTTCCCAGCTTTTTTCCGGGTTGTTGACGATGAACTGGGTCGCCTTCTCGGTCGCAGCCAGGAAACGGGCAACCTTTTCGGCATCCATCGTGTCAGGGTTGGCGACATAGATCAGTTCGTCATAGGGCGGCACACCTTCTTCCTCGATATAGAAGCAGCGGCCCGCAACGCCTTCGATGTCCATCTGGTTCAATTCAAAGTTCCGGAAGGCGCCGATCACCGCATCCACCTGCCCGGTCATCAGAGACGGCGAAAGCGAGAAGTTGACGTTTATCATCTCGATATCGTCCAGCGCGACGCCGTGGACGTTCAGCATGGCGGTCAGAACGGCCTCTTCCACACCCGCGACCGAGAAACCAACTTTTTTACCCTTCAGGTCGGCCAGCGTTTTGATCGGGCCATCTTCAAGCACCAGCAGGCAGTTCAGCGGCGTCGCAACCAGCGTGCCAACGCGTTTCAGCGGTAGGCCCTCGTGGATTTGCAGATGCAGTTGCGGCTGGTAGGACACGGCCAGATCGGCCTGACCGGCGGCCACCAGACGCGGCGGGGCCGAGGGATCGGCTGGCGGGACGATTTCGATTTCCAGTCCCTCATCTGCAAAATAGCCATTTTCCTGCGCCACAATGATAGGCCCATGGTCCGGGTTCACGAACCAGTCCAGCAGTACCGTCATCTTGTCATCCGCCCAGGCCGGCGCGGCGGCCAGCAGGGCGATCGCTGTCATCAGCTTTTTCATTTCTCGCGTTTCCTTCTGTTCACGAGGTTGAGGCCGCGACGAGCACGATCTCGCCAGGCCAATCCGGTTTCAGTTCTTCCGCAGCACGCCAGGCGCGCAGACCGGTGGCACAACACAAGGCCAGCCGTTGGCCGGTGCATTGAATTGTCTTCAAAGCCCGGGGCGACACTCGGTGCGCGTCGGGATGGATCGGTTCGGGTGCCTCATCCTGGTCACGCAGCTCGATAATCAGGTCATCACGGGTCAGTTGGCTCGCGGAAAGAAAAGGAAAGCTCTGCTCTGGTTCCGGTGCGCCATCAAATCGGAATGACGTACTGCGCAGCGTGCGGGCGTTAAACTGCACCATCTGACCAAGGGGCGAAGGCTCGACACCAAGGATCAGTTTTAACGCCATCTGCGCCTGCATCGCCCCGATCATGCCAACCACCGAACCCAAAACGCCCGCGGTGGCGCAGCTGGCACCGCTTTCGGGCGCATCCGGGAACACCGCCCGCAAAGACGGAGCACCACCACAAAAGCCACCGACGTAACCTGACAATCCAAGCACCGAAGCACTGATGAGGGGTTTGTCCAATTCGCGACATACGTCCGAAAGCGTGTAACTAACGGCGTAACTGTCGGCGCAATCAAGGATGATGCCCGAGTCGGAAACAAATTCCTGCGCGTTTGCCCTTGTTAGAGCCTGAATTTCAGCAAAAACCGAGATTTCACGGTTGAGAGCCCGGCAACGTTCTGCTGCAACCTCCGCTTTGGGGCGGCCGCAATCCCGCTCGGTAAACACTGTCTGGCGATGCAGATTCGACAACGCAATCTCATCACGATCCATGATGGTCAGGTGTCCTACACCAGCACCGGCCAGCAACGGCAGAACCGGTGCCGCCAGCCCACCGGCACCTACCACCAGAACCCGCGCCCCGGACAGACGGGCCTGACCCTGCTCGCCCACCTCAGGCAAGATCATTTGGCGCGAATAGCGGCTCATCGGGTGGCCTCGATCCACTCGCGTACTCGCGCTTCGGGATCCGCGTTCAGGGTGATGTCCGTGACGGCCGAAACAATGTCCGCACCCGCCTGCAAGACGCCGGGCGCGCGTTCAACGCTCATCCCTCCAATCCCGACCAGAGGAATGCTCCCCACGCGGGATTTCCACTCGGTCACGCGCGGTAGACCCTGTTGCTGCCATTTCATCTTCTTCAGGATTGTCGGGTATACCGGCCCCAAGGCGACGTAATCGGGGCTCATGGCCAAGACGCGCTCAAGCTCGTCATCATCGTGGGTCGAGACGCCCAGCTTCAGCCCCGCCTTGCGAATTGCCATCAAGTCCGCGTCGTCCAGATCCTCCTGTCCGAGGTGAATCCAGTCGCAACCCGCATCGATGGCCTGCCGCCAGTAGTCATTCACGACCAAAACGGCATCATGCGCGCGACAGAGGTCACTTGAAATCGCGATCTGTTCTCGCACAACCTCATCCGGTTGGTCCTTGATCCGTAACTGAACCAACTTGACGCCCAAAGGCAGCATCCGGCGCAACCAATCGGAATGGTCGAAGATCGGGTAAAACTGGTCGAGGGTCATGACAGGAACGCCTTTCCGATGACGGGCGTCGAAGGCTCGGCCATGTCGCGCGCCTCGATCGGGTCGGCCCGATAGGCCAGTTGCCCGGCTTCGATTGTCAGCGACATCGCGCGCGCCATCGCAGCCGGATCACCGGCACGTGCCACGGCGGTATTCAGCAGAACAGCGTCATAGCCCAGCTCCATCGCGCGCGCAGCGTGGCTGGGCAAACCGATCCCGGCGTCGATCACCAACGGCACGTCCGGAAACTCGGCCCGCATCGCGCGTAAGGCGTATTCGTTGTTCAGGCCGCGCCCGGACCCTATGGGCGCCCCCCAAGGCATCAGCACCTCGCACCCGGCGGCCAGCAGGCGTTCGCCCACGATCAGATCGTCGGTTGTGTAGGGAAAGACCTCGAACCCGTCTTCGGTGAGAATGCGGGCAGCTTCGACCAGTTGGAACACATCCGGTTGCAGGCTGTCCGAGTGGCCAATCAGTTCCAGCTTGATCCATCTGGTGTCAAAGACCTCACGCGCCATATGGGCGGTGGTTACGGCCTCTTTGACCGTATGGCACCCGGCGGTATTGGGCAGGACCAGCACGCCCAACTCGCGGATCATCTGCCAAAAGGCCTGTCCCGCACCAGATTCGCGCCGCAGCGATACAGTGGCCACGCCGGCACCACTGTCCCGAAACGCCCGTTCCAGGATCGCGGGGCTGGGATATTGTGCCGTGCCCAACATCAGCGGGTTGGGTAGTTGGGTGCCGTAGAACGTCTTCATCCCTCAGCCCCCCTGCATCGGCGCAACGATTTCAACCCGATCACCGGCATTGAGCGCATGGGCAATGCGCCGGCCAGAAGGCACAAAGTCCTCGTTTACCGCCGTGGCAACACGGCCCGAAAGCCCGCATTCCTGCAAAAGCTCGGCAAGGGTTTCGGCGCGCACCTCTCGCGGTTCGCCGTTAAGCACGATCTTCATCGACCATCTCCGAATGTTTGTTATCCAACGCCAGATCAGCCACCCCCTGCGCCAGCGCGGGGGCCAGAAGGTAGCCGTGGCGATAAAGGCCGTTGGCATAGATTGTTCGTCCTAACCGCCGGATACGCGGCAGGTTGTCTGGAAAGGCCGGGCGCAGATCGACGCCGATTTCCAACACTTCGGCTTCACCAAAGGCGGGGTTCAACGCGTAGGCGGCGCTGAGCAGCTCCAGCATCGAACGCGCGGTGATGCGGCTGCTATCCTCGGATTCGATCATCGTTGCGCCCAGCATGTAGACGCCATCCCCGCGCGGCACGATATAGAGCGGCATGCGCGGGTGCAGCAAACGAACGGGTCGGGTCAGGGTCACGTCCCGGCACCGGATCACCAGCATTTCACCTTTGACCCCGCGCAGGTCGTGTAGGTATTCGCGCGCATGCAGACCACGGCAATCAATGGCGTTTTCCAACTGCATCGGCGCGAGCTTTTGGTGGAACTCGACTCCTTGATCCCAAAGCTGGCGAGACAAGTCCTGCAATGCCAGACGTGGGTCCAGATGGGCCTCGTCGCTGAAGAACAGGCCCTTGCTGAAATTGTTGAGATCAGGCTCTAATGACGTGATTTTTGCTCCGTTGACCTCAGAAAAGGCTTCGGTCCTTCGGGCGAAGCGGCGCAGATCGGGCAGATCGCGCGGGCTTGCGACGACCAGCGTACCGCGCCTGTGAACCTGCGTCCGCGAGGCCCACCAGTCAATCGCCGCCTGTCCAAGGCGCAGGACAGGTTCCTCGGCATTTTCGTATTCGCACCAGGGTGCGAGCATACCGCCCGCCCACCATGAACACCCATGCGGGCCAGGTGAGCCGCCGGGGTCAAACACCTGCACCTTGGCCCCGCGTGAAACAAGCTCGGACGCGACCGCCAATCCGGCCACACCGGCCCCTATGACCGACCAGACCGTCACGCGGGCCAGACCTGATGGAAATGATGTACTGGTCCGTATCCCTGTCCGATATTCAGACCGTCAGCCTGTGTGATGGCACCTTGCAGGTAGCCGTGCGCCTGAGCCACGGCGTCGGTCAGTGAAAGACCCTTGGCCAACCCGGCCGCAATCGACGAGGACAAAGTGCAGCCCGTTCCGTGGGTGTTATGGGTCTGTTGGCGCTGGGCCGTGAACTCTCCGGTCACACCTTGGGTTGTAACAAGAAGATCGTGGCAAATATCGCCAGTACCGTGACCACCTTTCATCAGAACTGCGTCTGCGCCCATCTCGCACAGGTCATGTCCCTGTGCGACCATCTCATCCAGGGTGGCCGCCGGCGCAACGCCCAGTAAACAAGCAGCTTCGGGCAAGTTGGGCGTCAGAACGGTCGCGCGGGGCAGCAACACATCGCGCAGGGTTTGTACGGCCTCTTCGACCAGTAGCGCATCGCCGGATTTTGCGATCATGACCGGATCCAGAACAACCGGCCCGGAAAAACCCTCGATACTGTCGGCGACGCTGTGGATGATCTCTGGTGTCGCCAGCATGCCGATCTTGATCGCGCCAACATCAAGGTCGGTCAGAACAGCGTCGATCTGGGCAGCAATGATATCCAATGGAATACCATGCACAGCAGTCACAGCCCTGGTATTCTGGGCCGTCACTGCGGTGATCACACTGGCCCCGTAAACCCCAAGCGCCGACATCGCCTTTAGATCGGCCTGAATTCCGGCCCCGCCGCCGCTGTCAGATCCTGCGATTGTTAAAGCAATAGGTGCCATGTCGTTGCTCCGGTTCATAATGGGCAACGGGCATGGAAAACGTCTAAGCACTGTGAGACCGTTCCCTACGCCGGTATTGCCCGGATCAGGTTCGATGGGTTAGCGCATTGACGCCTCTCAGCCCTCGGACAGGGCACCCCAACGGTTTGAGCGGACAATCTCAGGGGTTGCCTGGGGAATCAAGGGCCAATTTCGTGTGTTTCGAAGGCCAAACTGGACTCAAAAAAGGCCAGTCCCTTGGGACCGGCCTTTTGTGCGTAGATTATCGAGGCTGCTAGCCTTTCATGCCGTCCCAGAAGGATTTGACGGACGAAAAAAAGCTATTTGATTCCGGGTGGTTATCTTCACCCAGATCGTCGAATTCTTTCAGCAGTTCCTTCTGGCGGCTGGTCAGGTTAACCGGGGTTTCAACCGCCAACTCGATGAACATGTCACCGACACCGCCGCCGCGCAGGGCAGGCATTCCCTTGCCACGCAGGCGCATCTGGCGACCGGATTGGCTGCCAGCCGGGATTTGCACGCGACCGCGGCCACCGTCGATGGTGGGCACTTCGATCGAGCCACCCAGCGCAGCCTTGGCCATACTGACCGGTACGCGGCAATATAGGTTCACGCTGTCACGCTCGAACAGCTTGTGGTCCGAAACTTCGACGAAGATGTACAGATCGCCCGGAGGGCCACCGCGCATCCCGGCCTCACCCTCGCCCGCAAGACGGATACGGGTGCCGGTTTCGACACCGGCCGGGATGTTGACCGACAGCGCGCGTTCTTTTTCGACGCGCCCCGCGCCACCGCAGGATTTACAGGGGTTCTTGATGATCTGTCCCAGACCCGAACAGGTCGGACACGACCGTTCGACGGTGAAAAACCCTTGTTGCGCGCGCACCTTACCCATGCCGGAACAGGTCGGGCAGGTTGTGGGCTCGACCCCGCTTTCTGCGCCCGAGCCGTCACAGGCCGAACAGGCCACAGCGGCAGGAACGGTGATCGTTTTCTGCAGACCCGAGAACGCCTCTTCCAGCGTTACGCGCAGGTTATAGCGCAGGTCCGATCCGCGCGCAGCACGACGACCACCGCCAGCGCCACCGCGTTGACCGCCCATGAAGTCGCCGAACAGATCGTCAAAAACATCCGAGAAGGCGCTGGAAAAATCACCCTGACCAAATCCGCCACCGGGACGGCCACCGCCGCCCATGCCGTTTTCGAATGCGGCATGGCCAAAGCGGTCATACGCGGCCTTTTTATCGGCATCGCGCAGAACGTCATAGGCTTCGTTTGCTTCCTTGAACTGCGCCTCGGAATCGGGGTTGTCCTTGTTGCGGTCGGGATGCAACTCTTTGGCTTTCTTTCGAAAACCCTTCTTGATCTCGTCCGCTGATGCGCCCTTGGACACGCCGAGCACATCATAGTAGTCGCGTTTTGACATCAGTTTTTCCTTCTGCCTCAACGTAATCGGGCCGGCCCGGCAACCGGACCGGCCCGAATTGGCCCGGTTACCCGTTACTTACGCTTGTCGTCGTCAAGATCTTCAAACTCGGCGTCGACAATGTCGTCATCACCAGCCGGAGCAGCGTCTGCCGCCGCAGGCTCGTCTTCGGCCTCTTCGGACTGCGCTTTGTAGATCGCTTCACCCAGCTTCATCGCAGCTTCGGTGACGTTCTGAATGCCCGACTTGATTTTGTCGGCATTTTCGGTTTCCAGCTCGTCCTTCAGCGCGGCGATCGCCAGCTCGATGGCTTCGATTGTGGTCGGGTCGACCTTGTCGGCATGCTCTTCCATCGACTTCTCGGTCGAGTGGATGAGGCTTTCCGCCTGGTTCTTGGCGTCGACCAGTTCGCGGCGTTCCTTGTCGGCTTCCGCGTTCTCTTCGGCGTCCTTGACCATCTTTTCGATGTCGTCATCCGACAGACCGCCAGAAGCCTGGATGGTGATCTTCTGCTCTTTGCCAGTGCCTTTGTCCTTGGCCGAAACCGAGACAATGCCGTTGGCGTCGATATCAAAAGTTACCTCGATCTGAGGCATGCCGCGCGGTGCCGGCGGGATATCTTCAAGGTTGAACTGACCCAGGATCTTGTTGTCCGCGGCCATTTCACGCTCACCCTGGAACACGCGGATGGTTACGGCGTTCTGGTTGTCTTCAGCGGTCGAGAAGACCTGAGACTTCTTGGTCGGGATCGTGGTGTTGCGGTCGATCAGACGGGTAAACACGCCACCCAGCGTTTCGATGCCCAGCGACAGCGGGGTTACGTCCAGCAGAACCACGTCTTTAACGTCGCCCTGCAGAACACCGGCCTGAATGGCGGCACCCATGGCAACGACTTCGTCCGGGTTCACACCTTTGTGCGGCTCTTTGCCGAAGAACTTGGTGACCTCTTCGATCACTTTCGGCATCCGGGTCATACCACCGACCAGAACAACTTCGTCCACATCAGCAGCCGACAGCCCCGCATCTTTCAATGCAGCGGCACAGGGCTTCATCGACTTCTTGATCAGGTCGCCAACCAGCGATTCCAGCTTGGCACGCGTCAGCTTCATAACCATGTGCAGCGGCTGACCATTGGCGCCCATCGAGATGAACGGCTGGTTGATTTCGGTCTGCGAGGTCGAGGACAGTTCGATCTTGGCTTTTTCAGCGGCTTCTTTCAGACGCTGCAGGGCCATCTTGTCGGCAGACAGATCGACACCGTGTTCCTTTTTGAACTCGTCCGCCAGGTAGTTGACGATGCGCATGTCAAAGTCTTCACCACCCAGGAAGGTGTCGCCGTTGGTCGACTTAACCTCGAACAGGCCGTCGTCGATTTCCAGAATGGTCACGTCGAAGGTACCGCCACCAAGGTCATAAACCGCGATGGTTTGGGTTTCTTGCTTGTCCAGACCATAGGCCAGCGCGGCAGCAGTCGGCTCGTTGATGATCCGCAGCACTTCCAGACCGGCGATTTTACCAGCGTCCTTGGTGGCCTGACGCTGTGCGTCGTTGAAGTAGGCCGGAACGGTGATAACCGCTTGCGTGACTTCCTCACCCAGATAGCTCTCGGCGGTTTCCTTCATCTTGCCCAGAGTGAAGGCCGAGATCTGGCTTGGGGAGTACTTTTCACCGCGAGCCTCAACCCACGCGTCACCGTTTCCGCCATCAACGATGGCGTACGGCACCATTTTCTTGTCTTTTTCGACTTCTGCATCATCCACGCGTCGACCGATCAGACGCTTGACGCCAAAGATGGTGTTGTCGGGGTTGGTGACCGCCTGACGTTTTGCAGGCTGACCGACCAGTCGCTCATCTTCAGTGAAGGCGACGATCGAGGGCGTGGTCCGCGCCCCTTCTGCGTTTTCGATGACCTTCGGCTGCGAGCCGTCCATGATGGCCACACACGAGTTGGTGGTCCCGAGGTCAATACCGATTACTTTTCCCATATGTTCAATCCCTTTCTCTTCAAGGCGATGTCCCGAGGTCCGGACCCGTTATGGCATCTGGCCCCGATCTGTTTTGCGCAACAGCCCTACACCATCGCGCGTCCCGGCGTATATAAGGGCGAGACGAAAAGCCTGCAAGCGGTGTAAAAGGCAGGTTTTCGGGAATCTGTGGCCTTTTTTGGCAAGGTTTTGGCAAGGATTGGGGAATCTTGTATGACGCGGCTGCTCTTGCGCGGTTTTGATATCAGAAAAGCCTATCTGGACGTTGCGGCACAAGCGCAACTGATCGAGACCTTGCGCCCGATTCTGAGATCCGCCCCTTTGTTCCGTCCCGTGACGCCATCCGGCAAGGAAATGTCGGTGCGTATGACGTCGGCGGGACCACTTGGCTGGGTTACCGACAAAGCCGGGTACCGGTACCAGGCACAACATCCAAAGGGGATGGCGTGGCCCTCGATCCCGGATCCCATTCTGGATATCTGGCGCGATCTGGCCAGCACCGAGCAGGCTCCCGATTGCTGTCTGATCAATTACTACGGCGAAGGCGCGCGAATGGGCCTGCATCAGGACAAGGACGAAGCCGACTTTTCGTGGCCGGTGCTGTCGATATCACTGGGCGACGACGCGCTTTTCCGCATCGGTAACACGTCCCGCGGCGGCAAGACGGAATCCATTTGGCTGAACTCAGGGGACATCGTGGTTATGGGCGGCCCTGCCCGCCTGACTTATCATGGCGTGGACCGTATCCGGTTCGGGTCTTCAAAACTGCTGCCAAAAGGCGGACGGATCAACCTGACCCTGCGCGTGGCCAGTTAACGGCGCGCGCCCCAACTGGCCGAAACATGTTGCCGGGTGTAGAAAATGCCCAAAAGACCGATCATCAACAGCGCCACACCGACCCAGATCGCATATTCCCAACTGGTGTTGCGCGGGAAATAGTTTCGAAAGACAAAACCGCGGCACTGGTCGATCACGTGAAACAACGGGTTCCAAGCGAAAAAACTCAGCATGAATCCACCCAGCGCGTTCGCGACAACCATTTTACCCGAGAAGATCATGTTCAGGCGTCTGTAAACGGTGCTGAGAATAGAGGAAGTACTGGGAAACCATGGCTTGATTGCCATGAAAATAACGCCGACGGCGCAGCCCGTAAACCAAGCCAGGATCAGCATGTAGAACGCGCCGCCTGGATCCTGGATCTCCAACGGCGCAACGGCAACACTGTATCCGAACAGAATCACAAGTATGGATACGACCTGTGTGTATAGCGTGCCGAATGCGGTCGATAGAAGCGACACCATCATGTTCATGGGCGAGTGCAGCATCATTGGGTTGTTCCCGGTGCCGACACCACCGACCGAACCGACCGATTTGATATGTGTCATGAACAGAAAGACGCCGGTCAGCAGAAACAGGATGAACTCACCCCGGATTTTGGCGATCCGCGTTCCCAGCATCGACATGATCAGATAAAATACCGTCACAAGTGCGAGGATCTGAATGATGTTCATAACGATCGCCAGCACGGCATTGGAATGCCCAGATCGAATACCACGGACAACGGCGTGGAACACCAGCTCAGAAAAGGTAAATGCGCCACCTAAAAGCGTCTGATTTCGTTTAAAATAAAACACCGGCGCACTCTTTCCTGCTGAATTACCTGCAAACTGCCACGAAATTCTTGCCGTTCCGTAACCGGCACATCATAAGGCCGTCAGGGATTTCGATCAACAAACCACAGGAACGGAGCATTTTTGTGACCTATGACGCCCTTATTCCCGTAATCAGACGTCTGGCGCTTGAGGCCGGGGACACGATCATGCAGATTTACCAAGCGGATGACTTCGACATCAAAGTCAAATCCGACGCCAGCCCCGTGACCGAAGCCGACGAAGCCGCAGATGCACTGATCTCGGCCGGTCTGCGCGAGGCATTCCCCGACATCCTGCTGGTGACCGAAGAGCAGGCGGCGTCGCACTCTGAGAAGGGTGATACATTCCTGATCGTCGACCCTCTGGATGGTACCAAAGAGTTCATCAACCGGCGCGGCGATTTCACGGTGAACATCGCGCTGGTCGAAAATGGCGTCCCGACCCGCGGGGTCGTATACGCCCCTGCAAAAGGGCGCATGTTCTATACGCAGGCCGATGGACAATCGGTCGAGGAAACAGGCGCACTGGACAAGGCACATGCTGGGGATGTGACCCCCATATCAGTGTCTAAACCGGACAATTCGGCGCTTTTGATCGTCGCGTCGAAATCGCACCGGGATCAGGCGACCGAGGATTACATCAACAAGTACCAGGTGCAGGACAGCAAGAGCGCGGGCTCTTCCCTGAAATTCTGCCTGGTCGCAACCGGGGAGGCGGACCTCTATCCCCGCGTCGGGCGCACCATGGAATGGGACACGGCTGCGGGACACGCCGTTCTGGCGGGCGCGGGCGGCAGAGTTGTGCGTTTTGATGACCACACGCCGCTGACCTACGGCAAGGACGGCTATGCAAACCCGTTCTTTATCGCCTACGCTCCGGGCGTAGACTTGAAGGAGGCCTGATGTCCGTACTGATTGCCATCCCCGCCCGATACGCTTCGACCCGCTATCCTGGCAAACCACTGGTTCCGCTGACCGGGGCGAATGGCAACGCCATGACCCTGATCGAACGCTCATGGCGCGCGGCTTGTTCCGTATCCGGCGTTGACCGGGTTGTTGTCGCCACGGATGACGACCGCATCCGCGAAGTATCCGAGGGATTCGGCGCAGAGGTCGTGATGACATCCGAAGCCTGCGGCAATGGCACAGAGCGCTGCGCCGAAGCACACGAAGTTCTGGGCACGGGTTATGAGATTGTCGTGAACCTGCAGGGCGACGCGCCGCTGACACCGCACTGGTTTGTCGAGGACCTGATCGCAGGGCTGCGCGCAGCCCCCGAAGCCGGAGTGGCCACGCCTGTTCTGCGCTGCGACGGCGACGCGTTGAACAGCTTGCTGAATGACCGCAAACATGGGCGCGTCGGCGGCACCACGGCCGTATTCGCGGCCGACCACAGTGCAATGTACTTCTCGAAAGAGGTTGTCCCCTTCACCAATCAGGCCTTTGTGGGTGATGAGGCGACGCCTGTGTTTCACCATGTCGGCGTATACGCCTATCGCCCCGATGCTCTTGCCGCCTACCCCACATGGCCCGTTGGACCGCTCGAGCAGCTCGAAGGGCTGGAACAGCTTCGGTTCATGGAAAACGGCCGCAAGGTCTTGTGCGTAGAGGTCGAGGCAAAAGGTCGCCAGTTCTGGGAGTTGAACAATCCTCAAGATGTACCGAAGCTGGAAGAGATGATGGCAGCGATGGGGTTGGATTAACCAATATTCCCCATGAACTTCGATCGCGCCTGCGGCTAGTTGGGCGCCGTACTGAAATTTGGAAAGCAATATGACAAACATTCTCGTAACCGGCGGCGCCGGGTACATCGGATCTCATGCTTGTAAAACATTGTCCCAGGCCGGATACACGCCAGTAACCTTTGACAACCTTGTCACCGGTTGGCAGGACGCGGTAAAATTCGGGCCGTTCGAACAAGGCGATCTGCTGGATCGGACGCGGCTGGACGAGGTTTTTGCCAAGTATGAACCTGCAGCAGTGATGCATTTTGCAGCCCTCAGCCAAGTCGGCGAGGCAATGTCCGAGCCCGGAAGATACTGGTCCAACAACGTGACCGGTTCCCTGAACCTGATCGAAGCCGCCGTGGCCGCCGGGTGTCTAAATTTCGTCTTTTCCTCCACCTGCGCCACCTATGGCGATCATGACAATGTCGTGTTGGACGAGGACACGCCGCAGATGCCGCTGAACGCATATGGCGCCTCAAAACGCGCGATCGAAGACATCCTGCGCGATTTTCAGGCGTCACACGGGCTGAACCATGTGATTTTCCGGTACTTCAACGTTGCAGGCGCCGACCCGGATGGTGACGTGGGTGAGTTCCACCGCCCGGAAACACACCTTGTGCCGCTGATGCTGGACGCAATCGACGGAAAGCGCGACGGGCTAACCGTGTTCGGCACGGACTATGACACGCCCGATGGGACCTGCATCCGCGATTATGTGCATGTCTGCGATCTAATCGATGCCCATGTGCTGGGGCTGAACTGGCTGGAGCAGGAAAAGGGCAGCCGCGTGTTCAACCTGGGCACCGGGTCCGGTTTTTCGGTGATGGAGGTGATCAACCACTCCAAAGCAGTCACCAACCGCGATGTGCCCTACTCGATCGGGCCACGTCGCGCAGGCGATTGCACCAAGCTGGTCTCTGGTTCTGTCCGCGCCGGTCAAGAGCTGGGCTGGACGCCAAAAAGGTCAACATTAGAGACCATGATTGCCGACGCATGGCGCTGGCATCAGAACGGTCACTACGAAAAATGAGATCTGCGTGACCGGTACCAGCGAAGATACGCTTCCGCCCATTGGATGGGTGCAAAAGTACCGGTTACGGCTGAAACGGCGACGGTTGTTGTGGCGGTCATTTCGCAGCCGCCATCAACTGTCTTGTCTTGCCGACCGCACGTCAGAAACCGGTCCCGGCGACGTTCTGGCTTTTACCACCCTGCGAAACGAGGTCGATCGCTTGCACTGGTACTTCAGCCACTATCGCGCGCTGGGGGTCGACCACTTTCTGATTGTTGATAACGGCAGCGATGACGGGTCGGTTGACTATTTGGCAGAACAACCAGACGTGTCTCTGTGGCAGACCCATGACAGCTACCGTGCATCGCGCTATGGGCTGGATTGGCTGACATGGCTGCAAATGCGTTACGGGCATGGCCACTGGACCCTGATGGTGGATGCGGACGAACTGCTGATCTACCCCGACCATGATACCCGATCCCTGCACGATCTGACCAAATGGCTGGACAGTCAGGGGCGTGTCGAATTCGGAGCGCTGATGCTGGACCTTTATCCCAAAGGGCCACTGGGTTCTCAGAGTTATGACCCCGAGACCAACCCGACCGCGGTGGCAAGCTGGTTCGATACCGGCCCCTACCGCACGCAACGGCAAGCCCCTTTGGGCAACCTTTGGGTGCAGGGAGGCGCCCGCGAGCGGATGTTCTTTGCGGATAGCCCACGCCACTCCCCGACGCTGAATAAGATCCCGCTGGTCCGGTGGTCGAAGCGCTATGCCTATGTTAACTCATGCCATTCCGCATTGCCGCGCCGATTGAACGCTGCCTATGGCGGCCCCGGCGACCCGTCACCATCGGGCGTTCTGCTACATACGAAATTTTTGCCCGAAGTTATTGAAAAATCGAGGGTGGAAAAAGAGCGGCGCCAGCACTTTCACGACCCGGATCAATTCACGGCGTACTACGATGAAATCATCAATTGCCCGGTCATGTGGACACCGGAATCCGAAAAGTACACGGACTGGCGGCAATTGCAGCAGCTGGGCCTGATGGGCGAAATCAACTGGGAAAACCACAACTCGAACTAACTATATTTAAAGCCGTTGCTTCGAAAGATGCAAAAATGGCATAAAACGGCAATTATCCGGCACCACTCTGGCTTGTTCAGACACCGGGTATGCTCGCGTAGGTAAAAAGGTTGGGCAGTCGCGTGGGCCTATTGGATTCATATCGGATGAGATTGCGGCGCAAGCGCCGTGTTCTTCGATGCCTGCGAAAACGGCGCGAATTGAAACCGGTTTCCGTGAAAACCAACGCAATACAACGCCGCGATGTCCTGTTGGTCTGCGTTATGCGGAACGAGAAAATCCGTCTCTCGTATTTTCTGGACTACTACCGCAAGCTGGGTATCAATCATTTTCTGTTTGTCGACAATGCAAGCGACGACGGCTCGCTTGAGTATCTGGCGGATCAACCCGATGTCTCGGTCTGGCGGGCCGATGCAAGCTACAAGCGCGCCTCTTTTGGGGTCGACTGGTCGAACTACCTGCTTCGCAAATATGCCCACCGTCACTGGGTCCTTACCGTCGATCCCGACGAGTTTTTTATCTACCCCTTCTGCGACACACGGCCTATCCGCGCATTGACTGATTGGCTGGATGGGTGCGCGGTGCGCAGCTTCAGCGCGATGCTGATCGACATGTATCCCGAAGGTCCCGTTGCAGACGCTACCTATACCGAGGGGCAGAACCCATTCGAAATCGCCAACTGGTTTGATGCCGGCAACTACACGATCACCAAAAATCCAACTTACGGAAACCTCTGGATTCAAGGCGGACCGCGTGCACGGGTGTTTTTCAGGGACACTCCGCGCAAAGCACCGGCATTGAACAAGATCCCCTTGGTGAAATGGGACAGGCGCTATGTCTATGTCAGTTCGACCCATTCTCTTCTGCCGCGAGGGTTGAACCAAGTTTATGATGAATGGGGTGGCGAAAAGACCAGCGGTGCCCTGCTCCACGCCAAGCTCATCAGCACGTTGAGCGAAAAGGCAAGCGAGGAATTGCAGCGTAGGCAACACTACCGCGGCTCGGGCGAGTATCGCGCCTATGCGGAACATCTCGTGGAAAATCCGGTGTTTTGGTGCGACAAGTCCGAGGCATACATCAATTGGCGACAGCTTGAAATTCTGGGCCTCATGTCGAAAGGAAACTGGGCATGAGCAGCCTGGGCGTCGTCATGCTGGTCCATACCGCGCTGAACCGGGCCGGGCAGGTCGCGCGCCATTGGACGGCTTCGGGGTGTCCGGTGGTGATCCACGTGGATCAAAAAGTGTCGAAAAAGGTGTACACGGAATTCGTGGCAGCATGTTCGGATGATCCGCTGATCCGGTTTTCGCACCGTCATGTCTGTGACTGGGGCGGCTGGGGAATCGTCGCGGCCTCACAATCTGCGGCCGAGCTGATGCTTAAGTCCTTTCCCGATGTGCGCCATGTTTTCCTGTCTTCTGGCGCCTGCCTGCCTTTGCGACCGCTGGATGAGTTGATCAACTACCTCTTGGATCGGCCGCGTGTTGATTTCATCGAAAGCGCCACAACCGCCGATGTCAGCTGGACCATTGGCGGGTTGGATCAGGAACGGTTTACCCTGCGGTTTCCTTTTTCGTGGCGCAAGAACCGCAAGCTGTTCGACGCCTATGTGAAACTGCAACGCGCCTTGCGCATACGCCGCCGCATTCCCGAAGGGCTGGTGCCGCATATGGGCAGCCAGTGGTGGTGCCTGAGCCGCCAAACCCTTTCTGCCATCTTGCAGGACCCAAGGCGCAAGACTTATGATCGATACTTCCGACGAGTCTGGATTCCCGATGAAAGCTATTTCCAGACGCTGGCCCGTCTATACTCTACCCATATCGAAAGCCGGTCGCTGACTCTGTCGAAATTCGATTATCAGGGTCGCCCGCATATCTTCTATGACGACCACCTGCAGTTGCTGCGCCGGTCCGACTGTTTCGTGGCCCGTAAAGTCTGGCCCCAAGCAGATCGCCTGTATCAGGCCTTTCTGACCGACCAGGCCGGCGCTATGAAGCCTGCCGAACCCAACCCCAGCAAGATTGACCGGGTCTTTTCCAAAGCGGTTGAGCGACGAACGCGCGGCCGCGATGGTCTGTATATGCAAAGTCGTTTTCCCCGTCACGGGAACGAAAACGGTCTGACATCTGCCACGTATTCGGTTTTTCAGGGTTTTACTGAGTTGTTCGAAGATTTCGAACACTGGCTGGCAAACGTTACGGGCACGCGTGTTCATGGACATCTTTTTGGCCCGGAGCGCGCCGAATTCGCCGGGGGTGAAACTGTCACCAATGGCGGCCTCAGCGATTGCGCAAAACTCCGGGACTATAATCCAACCGCGTTTATTTCGAACCTGATCTGGAACACGCGAGGCGAGCAGCAGTGTTTTCAGTTCGGCCCCGCAGACACGCAGGAGATCAACTGGTTTCTTGCACGGGACAAGAATGCGCAGATCTCGGTCATTACCGGAGCCTGGGCGATTCCGCTGTTTCAGTCGAACACGAACTTCGCCGATATAAGGGCCGAGGCCGCCCGGCTTCAGCAGATCGAAACAAAGCAGCTGGATATTTTATCGTCCGTCTGGACCAAAGCGCGTGTTCGAACATGGACTTTGGCCGATTTCGTCGAATCCCCGATCGAGCCATTGCTAACCGTCGCGGAAGAAACCGGCACAGCCCACCACAGCCACCTGACCGAAGCGCCCAAGATGGTCGATCTATCCGGGTTCGGTCAGTTCCTGCAAAACCTCAAAAACCAGGGTATGCACCCTTATCTCATGGGTGACTTTCCGACGGATGACGCGTTTGCAAACCGGGTCCGACCGTACCGAAAACCCTATCTGGTGCAGTAACCCTTTATGACGCCTAAATTCGACTATTTCATCATTCTTGCAGCCATGCGGACCGGGTCCAACCTGCTTGAGGAGAACCTGAACGCAATCGAAGGTGTCACCGGCCATGGTGAGGCGTTCAACCCGCATTTCATCGGACGGCTCAAATCCGATACCTTGCTGGGCATCTCGCTGGATGAACGTGATCGCGACCCCGCTGCCTTGCTGAAGGCGATCCGTCAGGCACCGGGTGAGCTGAACGGATTTCGTTTCTTTCAGGGGCACGATCCGCGCGTGTTAGAGCCTGCTTTGGACGATCCGCGCTGCGCCAAGATCATTCTGACCCGCAACCCGCTGGACAGTTACGTCTCGCTCAAAATCGCGCGGGAAACCAAGCAATGGCAATTGAAAAACATAAAGCGCCGCCGCGAGGCACAGGTCGCGTTCGATGCCGAAGATTTCGTGAAGTACCTGAACCGGCAGCAAGAGTTCCATCTAACTCTGTCGCAGCGCTTGCAGAAAAGCGGTCAGTCGCCTTTTTTCATCGCCTATGACGATCTGACCCGATTGGACATCTTGAACGGTCTGGCCTCTTGGCTGGGCGTGTCCGGCAGGCTTTCCGCGATTGACGACACGTTGAAGCCGCAGAACCCGGAGCCGGCCTTGTCGAAAGTGACGAACCCGGACGAGATGGAGCAGGCACTGTCTCAGATCGACAGCTTCAATCTGCACAGTACCCCGAATTTCGAACCTCGCCGTCGTCCGGTTGTCGCGAATTACGTTGCCGCACCAAAGACTCCGCTCATGTATCTTCCGGTGCGCGGGGGCTTGGAAGAATCTGTGACAAGCTGGATGGCTGCGCTGGATGCGGTCGACGCCCAGGGCCTGATCACCAACCAGAACAGAAAGCAGACCCGTCAGTGGTTAATGTCCAACTCGGGACACAGAAAATTCACCGTGTTACGACACCCATTGGCGCGCGCGCACCACGCGTTTTGCGCGCATATCCTGAACACCGGGCCTGGCGCCTACCTGAAAATTCGGAACTTTCTGCGTAACCGTCTGAAAATTCCGATTCCGGGGCAATTGCGTCAGGGCAATTATCCTGTGGAACAGCATTACGAGGCGTTTTCCGCGTTCCTGACCTTCCTGCGTCAGAACCTTGCCATGCAAACCTCCGTGCGTGTGGATGGGTCCTGGTGCAGCCAGGCACAGATACTTGAGGGGATATCAACCTTCGCCCTGCCCGATCTGATCCTGAGGGAAGAGGAGAGCTTTACCGCCCTGCCCGATCTGGCCCGCCGGATGGGGCACGAAGCGCCGCCAAAGCCGGTCGTCAGCGAGCCAGACATCCCGTTCACATTGGGCGACATCTACGACGAGAAACTGGAAACGCTGGCAGCTGAAGCGTACCAGCGTGACTACATGCAATTCGGATTCGGAAACTGGAAGCCGCTTACGGACGCAGAGTGATCAGCGTGCCTTTGTTGACCATCGCATAGATTTCTTCCATTTCGTCGTTTTTGACGGCGATGCAGCCTGCAGTCCAATCTGCGGTCTTTTTCGCGCGCTTCCGCTCGGACCGTTTCTTGGGTTGGCCGTGTATGAAAATGTCACCGCCGGGATCGACACCCGCCGCCTTGGCCTGCGCGATATCCTGAGAGTTCGGGTATGAAATCCCAAGCGACAGGTGATAGCGGCTGTTGGGGTTGCGCCGGTCGATCAGGTAACTGCCCTCGGGCGTGCGCCCGTCGCCACGTTTGGTCTTGGTGCCATTCGGGGCAAATCCAAGATCAACCTTGTACTCCTTAAGGACATGTTCGTTGTGCAGAAGATAAAGCTTCCGCGCGCCCTTGTTGATGACCAAAGAGGTCACCTCGGGTCCATCATATGCCAGAAATCTGGGGCCTGCTGATGCACAAGCTGAGAGGCTCAGCGTTGCCATTGCGCCCAATCCGAATGCTCGACGATCCATGTTCACTGCCTGCTGCTCTTTTTTTCGGTATTATGCCAGAAAACGTGAAAACTGAAATCACTTTTTGATGTGCGACTGCTCAAGCAGGCGGCGCTCGATAGACTCCAACCGCTCCAACACCTCATCGCGATAGGCGTCTGTTCTGACTTCATCCTCGGCGTGATGCGCGTCCTGCATGGAGTTCACGATCAGACCCACCAGAAGGTTCACAACCGCAAAGGTCGTGACCATGATAAAGGGGACAAAGAACAGCCAGGCGTAGGGATAGATCTCCATCACTGGGCGTACGATGCCCATCGACCAGCTTTCCAGCGTCATGATCTGGAACAGCGTATAGGCCGACAATCCCAGATCGCCGAACCAATCCGGAAAGGATTGCGAGAACAGTTTGGTCGAGATCACCGCACCGATATAGAACAGGATTGCCATCAGTAAGAACACACTGGCCATACCCGGCAGGGCCGAGATGAATCCTTCGACCACGCGGCGCAGACGCGGCGCCACCGAGATGACGCGCAAAACCCGCAAGATTCGTAACGCCCGCAGAACCGATAGCGCACCGGCGCTGGGAACAAGGGCGACTCCGACGATGACAAAATCAAAAACATTCCACCCGCTAGTGAAGAATCTGCGCCCGGTGGCAATCAGCTTCATCGCGATTTCTGCTACAAAGATGGCGAGACACAGCTTGTCGAGAAACACAATAGCGGGACCCGCGATTTCCATCAGCGTCGGCGATGTCTCCATACCCAACAGAACCGCATTGAACATGATCACACCGGTGATGAATTTCCCGAACATCGGGGCTTCGATAATGGGTAGCAAGCGCTGGGCGATCACCATTCGGGTGGTCTCCTGTCAGGTTTTTGGGTTCAAAGTGAACCGAGCGGCAAGTTCGGTGTGTGACGACCATCGAAATTGGTCAACGACTTGTACCCATTCAAGGGTGTACCCCGCATTAACCAGAGTTTTTGCGTCGCGGGCGAACGTGACCGGGTTGCAGGACACATAGGCAATCACCGGGCGTAATGCCTGCGCCAGTTCGGCCACCTGCGCCTCGGCCCCAGCACGAGGCGGGTCGATCACCACCGCATCAAAGGATTTCAGCTCATCGGGCATCAGTGGACGCCGGAACAAATCGCGCGCCTCGGTTGTGACCCGCTTGAGGCCTTGGGCTCTGCGCCAGCCCTGATCCAGCGCCTCCGTCATCGCGGCTTCGCCTTCGACGGCATGGATCTCGGCATTTTCGGCCAGGGGCAATGAGAACGTGCCACTGCCCGCGAACAGGTCAATAACGCGCTTGGACACTCCAACTGCCTCTGAAACCGCTTGTAATAGAGCCTGTTCTCCGTCCTCTGTCGCCTGCAGAAACGCTCCGGGCGGCGGCACGACATCGGCCACGCCAAAGCGCTGGACCGGCGGTTGGCGCATGGCGATCACTTCCCCATCCCAGCTGAGCCGCGCGAGGCCGTGCTTCTCGGTCGCCTGTGCCAATGCCAGTTCCAGTGGGCCATCCAGTGGTTTGCCGCCTTTGACGGCCACATCCAATCCACCTTCGGAAAGCGTCAGCGTCACGGCCAGCACACCTTTACGACTGCCACCCAAGACGGCCAGCGCTTCGGCCACCGGAATGGCCGCAATCAGGGCGGGGTCCAGCAGGTGGCAATCGGGGATTTCGGTGATCGTGTCCGAGGCACGGCCATGGAACCCGGCCAGCGTACCCTTCTTGGTCCGCCGAACAGCGATCGTAGCCCTGCGCCGAGACCGCTCCGGCGACGTATGAATCGGGCGCATTTCGGCCTCAAGCCCCTGCGCGGCCAGTGCCGTGCGCACCACTTCGACCTTCCAGTCTGCGACGAAATCGTCCGCGGCGTGCTGCAACTGGCATCCGCCGCAGGACTTGTAGTGACGACAGGGCGCTTTGACCCGCTGATCTGACGGCGTTTCAACGCGAATATCGCTCAGAAACTGCCCCAGTAGCGTGCCGGTAACCACCTCACCCGGCAGGGTGCGTGGCGCGTATACGGGACCATCGGCGATCCCGTCGCCCTGATGCCCAAGGCGGGTAATGGTATAGGTTTGCGTCATAGGGCGCCTGATACCGGGGGTTTGCGTGCAACAAAACCCTTATTCTGCTGCTTCGGCCTGAATGAACCCACCCGATTGGCGGTGCCAGAAGCGCGCATACAGCCCACCCTGTTTGAGCAGCGCTTCATGGGCTCCGGCCTCGACAATGCGCCCCTGATCCAGAACGATGATCCGGTCCATCTCGCTGAGCGTCGACAAGCGGTGCGCAATCGCCAGTACCGTCTTGCCCTGCATCACACGGTGCAGCGCTGTCTGGATCGAGGCTTCGACCTCGGAATCCAGTGCTGAAGTCGCCTCGTCCAACACCAAGATAGGCGCATCCTTGAGAATTGCGCGGGCCAGCGCAATCCGCTGTCTCTGTCCACCGCTAAGCTTCACGCCACGCTCGCCCAAATGCGCGTCATACCCGGTTCGGCCCTGTGCGTCCTGAAGGCTGAGGATGAACTCATGCGCTTCGGCTTTTTGCGCGGCTTCGATCATTTCCTCTTCCGTCGCGTCGGGACGACCATAGAGGATGTTCTCGCGCGCAGAGCGGTTGAACATCGCGGTTTCCTGCGTGACCATGCCGATTTGGCGGCGCAGACTGTCCTGCGTCACCTTAGACACATCCTGCCCATCAATCAGAATTGCGCCCTTCTCGCCGTCATACAGACGCAAAAGCAACGAAACCAAGGTCGATTTGCCCGCCCCGGATGCGCCGACAATGCCCAGCTTTTCGCCGGGATGAACCGTCATGTTCACGTCCGACACGCCGCCGACATCCCGTCCATAGGCGAAACTGACCTGGTCAAAATCGATCTGACCGGCCGGAACTGTGAGTTCCGTTGCGCCGACTTGATCTTCGACCCGTTCACGTTTGGCGAGCGTTTTCATGCCGTTTTCGATCTCACCCACATTGGCATAAAGACCCATCAACGTGAAACTGACCCAGCCCGTCATCTGCGCAATGCGGATCGACACGGCACCTGCGGCCACGATATCCCCCGCAGTCGCAGCACCGGCTTGCCACAGCCACAAGGTCGCCCCGATCAACAGAACAGGCAGCACGCCCGCCAGCAACATCAGAATCAAACGGAAGCTGGCCGACAGGCTGCCGAAGGCAAGCATCTTGTCGCGCAGATCCACCATGGAATTTCGCGCGGCCTGATCCTCGAAGTCGGAATGGGCAAACAGCTTGACAGTCTTGATGTTGGTGATCGTGTCAACGACCTGCCCCGAGACCATGGCGCGCGCGCCTGCCCGCGCGGCCGACCGTTTACGGATGCGCGGCAAATACCAGCGGATCAGAAGAAAATACACAGCCAGCCAAACCGCAAAGGGCAACATGACCAGCGGATGAATAGACCCTAACAAAAGCAAAGAGCCCACAAGCGAGGCAAGAGCGAAAACGATCGCGCTGATCGTTTCGGACACGACCGAGGCCATCGCGTTAGACGTTTGCATCTGTTTTTGCGCGATGCGACCTGCAAAATCGTCGTCGAAATAGGTCACCGACTGGCCCAGCGTCCACCGGTTCAGTTTGGCCAGAACCAGCGGTGTGATATTCGGCATAACCACATAGGCGTTCGAATAGGCTGATAAGCCAAACAAAACCGGGCGCAGCAACATGAAAAAAGCCACGGCCCCAAGCATCATCCAAACATTGCTAGCGGTCAGAAAGTCATTTGGCCCGCTTGTCGTCGCAATGTCGATCACCAAACCCAGAACCCATGCCGTTCCGGCCTCCATCGCGCCTGCCATGGCCGAGAAGAATGCGGCGACGAAAATCATCGGCCAGGCCCCCGACAGGCACCAGCGAATGAACGCCCCCAGTGTTTGCGGTGGGGGCGTTTCGATGTTCTTGAACGGGTTGATCAGGTCGGTAACCTTCATTCCGCAGCCTCCGGGTTCAGGAAGCCGCCAGATTGCCGCGCCCAGAACTGGGCGTAAAGCCCACCTTGCGCCAGCAGTTCGGAATGTCCGCCCTGCTCGACAATGCGGCCACCATCCATGACCAGAATACGATCCATCTGCGCGATGGTGCTGAGCCGGTGGGCAATGGCGATCACGGTTTTACCTTGCATCATGCCGTAAAGAGTTTCCTGAATTGAGGCTTCGACCTCGGAATCTAGGGCGGATGTCGCCTCGTCCAACAGCAAGATCGGCGCATCCTTCAGGATCACCCGCGCCAGCGTCACCCGCTGCCGCTGACCGCCGGACAGTTTCACACCGCGTTCGCCCACATGGGCATCATAGCCGGTACGCCCTTCCGGATCCTGCAGATCAAGGATGAACTCATGCGCCTCGGCCTGTCTGGCGGCTGCAATCATCTGCTCTTCCGTGGCTTCGGGTCGACCGTACAGAATGTTGTCGCGCACCGAGCGGTGCAGCAAGGCGCTGTCCTGTTGAACCATGCCGATATGGCTGCGCAGACTGTCCTGAGTCACTTTCGCGATGTTCTGATCATCGATCAGGATCGCGCCCTGTTCCACGTCGTAAAACCGCAAAAGTAGCTTAACCAGAGTCGATTTACCTGCGCCAGACCGCCCGATCAGGCCAATCTTCTCACCGGGATGAATGGTCAGGTTGACGTGATCCAGACCACCGGTTTTGCGTCCGTAATGGTGTGACAGATCGCGAATGTCGATCTGACCTTTGGTCAGCTGCAAGGGCTTGGATTCCGGCGCATCCAGCAAGTCGATGGGCTGCGCAATCGTCTCCATCCCCTCGGCCACAACACCAAGCTGGCGGAAGAAGCTGGTCAGCGCCCACATGATCCAACCGGTCATCGCGTTCAGCCGCAGGGTCAGAGCGGTTGCCGCCGCAACCACGCCGACGGACGCACTGCCCTGCATCCACAAGGCGATGGCCCAGCCGACCACTCCGACGATCAGCAATCCGTTCAGAGTGACCAGTACCGCATCCATGATGGAGAAGATCCGCATCTCGATCTGGAAAGTCCGGCGTGTATTCTCGATGGCTTCACGCGCATAATCCAGTTCCTGCGCGCCGTGGGCGAACATCTTGACCGAATGAATGTTGGTATAGCTGTCTACCACCCGACCCGTCACAGCCGAACGCGCGTCCGACGCCGCCTGAGACGCCGGGCCGACCCTTTTCACCGTCCAGCGAACCAGAACAGCATAGAGCGCAAACCAGATCAGCAAAGGCAAAAGCAAACGCGGATCAGCCGCCATCAGTAAAATCGCAGCACCAATCAGGTAGGCAATCGAGAAAGAGATGGCATCAAACACCTGAAACACGGCCTCACCCGCGGCTGGCGGGGTCTGCATGATCCGGTTGGCGATGCGGCCGGCAAAGTCATTCTCGAACCAACCCACGGATTGGCGCAGAACGTGTTTATGCGCCCGCCAACGGATCAGCGTGCCAAAGTTCGGCAGGATCGTGTTGTTCAGCAGCAGCACATCCACGACGTGCAGCAAAGGGCGCAGAAACAGCACGAACAGTGCCAGCAGGATCAGCTCGGTCCCGTGGTCCTGCCAGACTTCGGTGGGTGTGCCGGACAACAGGTCAACAACACGCCCCATATAGTAGATAAGCCCGACCTCGACCGCTGCGACGATGATGGAAATCAGCGCCGCCCAGAAGAAGACCCAATAGAACGGCTTGGAATAATCCAACATGAACGGCCACAACCGCGTGGGCGGCGTGTCGGTTTCGTCATAGGCAACAAATGGGTCAACGAGGTTTTCGAAATAGCGAAACATGGAGAGTGCTCCGATTGAGCAGAAAATTAAGTCATGCGAAGAAAGATGGCGCCAGAACACCACCCTTACGGGTCAATGTGTCCCGGCTTTAGCCGAACCAGATCCCGTAATACATTCGCATCCCTCCATTCATGTGACAGAGGCAAGTAACCATAAACTAATTTACTTGTCATCCCCTTTTGAGACTTCCTTTATCCGCCCAGCAGATCTTCGCGGCTCAACGTGAAGCCCGAGGCGATCCAGCGTGCCTCAAGCTCGGCCAGTTTCCTGCCCAGCGCGGGGCCGGTAAATTCGGGTATCAGATCACCGGCACTGATTGGAAAAGTTGCAGCAGCGCCGGCGCTCAGGTCATCCCTCATGGACTCTGTCCAGGGCTGCTCCAGAAAGGCGCAGCGCAATAGGGTTTCGTGCAGCCCGCCTTCTTCGCCATAGCGAAAGCCCAATTCGGCAATGCTGGCCGTACCTGAAGCTTCATCCCGCATGCGGGTCAGGCGTTGCAACTGGGCGCGGCTCAGACGCAGGGTCTTTGCAATCTCAGGGGTCGCAATTGCCGCCAGACGGCGCACGGCATCCGATTTTGCCCCGGCCTGCTGCTCCAGCGCGACCAACGGGGCCAGTGAACGATCATCTGCGCCCGGTAACAACTGTGCCAGTACGCCGGCACTGCGCATTGCGGCAACCGAGGGGGCCGGATCCGGTGCACCCAACAGCTTCAGAAGCTCTGCCCCGACCCGTTCGCGGGACAGGTCCGTCAGCCCATCAAGATTCGAAGCAATCGCCGCCAGGGCATCCGGATCAAACCCGGCATCGGCATCGCCATACCAGGCGTGAAACCGAAAATAGCGTAGTGAGCGCAAATAATCTTCGCGAATGCGGTTCTCTGCGGTTCCGATGAACCGGACACGACGCGCCTGCAAATCGGGCAACCCTTTCAGAGGGTCCAGTACGGTGCCGTCAGGCCGCGCGTAAATCGCGTTCATGGTGAAATCGCGGCGGGCGGCGTCCTCTTCGACCCTGTCGGAAAAGACGACGACAGCGCGGCGGCCATCGGTTTCTATATCACGGCGAAATGTGGTGATCTCATGCGGGATACCCTGGCTGACCACGGTTATGGTGCCATGGTCAATTCCTGTCGGGATCGCCTTGAGCCCCGCACTTTGCGCCAGTTCGACCACTTTTTCGGGCCTCGCGTCGGTGGCAATGTCGATATCCGAGACCGGTGCACCCAACAGAGCGTTGCGAACGCAACCTCCGACAAACAAGGCTTGCGACCCAGAATCCGTTAAGGCGGCACAGACCCGTTGCGTAGCGGGCTCTGTTACCCAGTCTTCTTCGATTTGCGTCATTCGCTGATCCGTGCTGCCAATCCCCGCAGAATACGGGCCGTTGCGCCCCAGATATAATAGGGGCCGTAAGGTACCGTAAAATAATACCGCCTCTGTCCACGCCACCGGCGCGATTCAACGATATAATTCGCAGGGTTGAGCACATGTGCAAGTGGAACCGAAAATACTTCGGCTACTTCACCGGGCTCGGGCACGGATTGGAAAGACTCACGCAGGATCGCCACCACCGGTGTGACGGTGAAAGACGTCACGGTCTCATGCGTGGGTAGGTGTCCGAGAATTTCGGGCAGTTCGGATGGCAGGCCGATTTCTTCGCGCGCTTCGCGCAGGGCGGTGGCGGTGACGTCTGCGTCGCCTTCGTCTTGCTTGCCGCCCGGAAAAGCGATCTGGCCGGGATGATGCTTTAGCGCCGACGATCTCTTGGTCAGGATCAAACGCGGAGCGCCATCAACAACTGAGATTGGAACCAGGACTCCGGCGGGGCGCAGTTTACGCCCTTCGGGCAGAACGGTATCGGGGTTCAGGTCGAAATCGCTCGACCCGTCGCCGGGGCGGCGCAGTGCCGCCCGCAGCTGATCTGTCGGATCAGGCACCGTCGGCATCAAATCCGACCGTGGAGGGATCCAGCACGTAATGCGCGCCGCAGAATTGGCAATCGGCAGTCACCTCACCTTCCGGCGTGGTCATCTTTTCAATGTCCTTGGCCGAATAGATCGACAAGCTTTGCCGCACCCGATCCTCGGAACAGGTACACCCAAATTGCACCGGTTGCGCATCATAAACCCGAGGCTGTTCCTCGTGAAACAGCCGGATCAACAGATCTGTGGGCGCGATCGATGGACCGATCAGTTCCAGATCGTCGACCGTGTCCAACAGGATGTTGACGCGGCCCCAGTTCTCGCCTTCCTCACCGTCGACCAGATCGTCAGCAGTCAGGATCTTGCCTTCGCCCTCACCCGACGCAACAAAGGGCGAGGCTTTGGGCATATGCTGCAACATGACACCACCGGCGCGCCAGTGTTCGCCAACGCCAGGCTCGGTCGACTTGCCGAAGCTGAGCGAGAACCGGGTCGGCAACTGTTCGGACTGGGCAAAATACGCCTCGGCGCAGGCGCTCAGCGACCCACCAGCCAACGGGGTAATCCCCTGATAAGGCTGCGTACCTTCACCCTGATCGATCATGATTGCGAAATACCCCTCACCGACTTGATCAAACGGTGCCCCGTCGGACAGGCGATCGCGGTCAAAGCTGGCGTAAGCGCGGATGCGCGCCGGCTCGCCCTCTTTCCGCGGGGCGTAATAATCGGTAGCGATCATACGCACGGCACCCTTGGACTGGACCTGCAGCGACAGCTTCCAACGCAGCGCAACGGTCTGGCCGATCAAAGCGGTCAGCAAGGCCATTTCGGCCACCAAGGCCTCGACCTTTTCGGGGTAATCATGTTGTTTCAGGATGCCGTCGAGCACGCCATCCAGACGGGCCACGCGGCCACGCATGTCCGATACATCCAGTTGAAAGGGCAGGACGGTGTCGTCCCACGCGATTTTTGTTCCAAGAGACATGGGGTTTCCTTACACGCCACAGGTTGGCATACCGCCAGCATATAGGTCGAACAATTCGGGTTGTAAGGGGCCATACATGATCAGACGGTTTGGTGAAACCCCACAAGCGGGACGCAAATACACGCGTCGGCCCGGTGTCTATGCTTTGTTGCCGCGCGGGCGGGGGTTGTTGGTCACCTGGTACGACGATGGGCTAAACCCGGAACTGCAACTGCCCGGCGGGGGCATTGATCCAGGCGAATCACCGATATCCGCGCTGCACCGAGAAGTTTTCGAAGAAACCGGATGGTTAATTACGGCCCCGCGCCGTTTAGGTGCCTTTCGACGTTTCACCTACATGCCGGAATATGATCTGTGGGCAGAAAAAGTCTGTCTGATTTATCGCGCACAACCCGTGCGCCGCATGGGTCCGCCGCGTGAAGAGTTTCACGAAGCCCGGTGGATGGATACCGCAGACGCCGTCGAAAAGCTGGGAAACAGCGGTGATCGCCACTTTGCCGGTTTGCATCTGCAAGGGCTTCAGTGACCGTTATATTCAAAGAATACGGCCGAGACGTCATCGTCCATACCACTGTCCGGCGACATCACTTGCGTCAGCCGCCAGAACATATCGTCCAGAAACTCTGATCCGCTGCGGCCAGGGGCGCAATCGAGCGCCATCTGACGCAGCCCTTCGTCTTCCAGTAAGCCACCTTCGGCAAGACCACACTCCGTAAACCCGTCTGAGTACAGCAATAGTCGGTCGCCCGGTTGCATATACGTTTCTGTCCGCTGAAAGGTAACGTCCGGCAACAAGCCAATAGGCAACCCGCCATTGCCCAGAAACTCCGTGCTCCCATCCTGCCGCAGCAGCAATGGATGAGGGTGCCCGGCCTGAACCATCTTAAGGTGCCCATTGCGCAGATCGATTATCGCATAGACCATCGTGAAATACTCTTCGATGCCCGCATCCGCCATCAGCCGCGAGTTCAGCATCGCGGCCACCTCTTCCGGCGGCAGAAGCGCGTAGAATTTGTCAAAGCGCCGTTCCATGGCCACGTTCTGATCAAAGTGACTGCTTGACAGATACCCGCCCAACCGGGCCGTCATCATGGCCGATGTGATGCCATGGCCAGACACGTCGATGCTGTAAAAACCCAGCCGGTTGACGCCCGGAGAAAACATCCCCACCAGATCGCCACCGATATGCCCGCAGGGCTTCAGCAATAAGCTGACCCGAGATTTGCCAAACTCCCGGGTCAGTTCCGGAACCAGCGATTCCTGAATTTTTCGGGCCTGGATCAGGTCCTTGTCGATCGCATCATGGGCCACACGCAGTTCTTCAAGCGCGGACTCGATCATGCGGTTTTTCTCAGACAGTTCGCGCTGCATGTCCAGAATGCGTGCCCCTGCCGATATGCGCGCACGCAGTTCGTCTGCCTCAAGCGGCTTGATCAGAAAGTCATCCGCGCCGGCATCAAGGCCCCGCGCAACCTCTTGTTTTTCGCTCTTGGACGTCAGCAGAATGAAATAGCTGTATTGATCGCCATCCAGCGCGCGAAAAGCTTTGCAGAATTCCAGCCCGCTCATCCCCGGCATGACCCAGTCGCTGAGCACAAGATCCGGCGGATCGCTGAGGCACATTTCGATCGCGACGTCGCCACTGTCCGCCTCGATCACTTCAAAGCCCCATTTCTTGAGAGAGGCGACCAGAATCCGCCGCTGCAGGCGGCTGTCATCAACGACAAGCACCTTTTGGATCGCACCAAAATCCAGATCTGATCTGGTGTCTGCCTGACTGACCTCTGCCACCGTTACCCTGACCCGCGACGCTAATCGGAATGCGATGACCCTAACGCACGGCGGTTTAACATAGGGTGAAGCCGGCAAAACACTCCACTTAACCTGCTCTTTACCTATCTCGCAGTATCAAAGGTATGTCGCGGCAAGTGAAGAGCAGGTGAAGAGAGGATGGCATGATCAACTGGTCCAGGGTCCAACAGCTACGGGACGAAGTTGGCGCCAGCGAGTTCGATGAGGTGGTGCAGATCTTCCTCGATGAGGTTCATGAGGCGCTTTCCCGGCTGCAGCATGACACCGCACGCACCGGTTACGTACAGAACCTGCATTTTCTGAAGGGCAGCGCGCTAAGCCTGGGCTTTGAGGCACTGGCAAGACTCTGTCAGGACGGGGAGAGGCAGTCAGCACAAGGACAAAGCCAAACCGTTGACCTTCCCAATATTGTCAGTGTGTTCGAAAGTTCAGCCACTGAGTTCAAATCGGGGCTAAGCAATTTCTGAGGATGGTAACGGTGCAGTTGGGGCCCAAACAACTAGATCTTTACCGGAAACTCACTGGGAAACCGGAACTTCTTCAGTTTGAACTCCATCGTTCTGTCTAGTGTGAAGTACCCGTCATCCATTCTTTTCAGCGTCGTAGCGGCCTCCTGTCGACATAGCTCGACACAGTCTTCCATCGGCAGTTCGGGCGTGCCGGTAAGTTCCTTGTTCATCCGTCTAAAACGGCGCGACCGCCTGCGCCAGCCAACGATACCCACCGACTGTCCGGGGGATTTCCGGATTTTCACACCATCCGCCATGGTTTCATCGACCAGCGGTGATCTTTCCTGCTCACGGCGCTGCAACTCCTGCCAGTTGCCGAAATGGAAATGCAGGTTGAACAAGCCAGGCAGCAGGCCAAAGCTGTCGTTCATCACACCATGCCCGCCAGTGCCAAAGGACACCTTGCGTTGCACCAGGCAAGGCTTGGAATGAGGGATTTCGAACAGGCAATATTTGCTGTCTGTGATCAATGCCTGCTGATCCGCGTCATCCCGGGTTGCAACAAGGTTGAATCCGACCGCACCGGCAGAGTTTTCCTCGAACGCAAACGGGTATTCGACCAGAGGACGACCATCGACTGTCATCAGCAACTCATCGCAATCCGAAACAATGATCCGCTCATAGAATTGGGTCAGCATGGCGGAAAAATCCGACAGCATCCGCCACCGGGCATAGTCGAACGACTGGTGCAATCCGTCCCGCAGGATGGCGATTACATTGCAGCCCTGACCGATCCGATCGATCTCGGGGTCAGCGCCGTGCGACAGGATGTATACATTTTCACGGCCCAATTGGGCGGCATAATACGCGACCCATTTCTCTAGATACCAATAGTCGCGCCAAACCATGGTCACTGCAGCGAGCGGCTTCATATATCTGCTTTCCGGTCCTAAATGCCTGACTTTGCGTAGGTGAATTCCACCCGCCCGACAAGATTACTGCAGGTCAGGCGTGTTGCCCTGTGGCACAGAGTCCTTGAAACCAAAGCCTCAGATCACGAACTGCGCCAGCGTTTCGTCCTCGGTAATGTCGGTATAAGTGAAGCCGGCGTCATCCAGATGCGCAAACAGGCGCACAAAGTTTTCGGGCTTGCGGGTTTCGATCCCGATCAGAACCGACCCGAAATTGCGCGCAGACTTTTTCATGTATTCGAACCGGGCGATATCGTCCTCGGGACCGAGAATGCCCAGAAACTCTTTCAGCGCACCGGGGCGCTGCGGCAACCGGAGAATGAAGTACTTCTTGACTCCGGAATAGCGCTGCGCCCGTTCCTTGACCTCGGGCAAACGTTCGAAGTCGAAATTGCCACCCGATGTGACGCACACCACGGTCTTGCCTCGGATAAAGCTCTGGACGTCGCCGATCGCCTCAACCGCCAAAGCGCCGGCGGGTTCCAGAACAATGCCCTCGACATTCAGCATTTCGATCATCGTGGCGCAGATGCGGTCTTCCGACATCACCAGCACATCCGACAGATGGCGAGACTTTAGCAGTTCGAACGGTTTTTCACCGATCCGTCCCACCGCCGCGCCGTCAACAAACGTGTCCACATGATCCAAAGCCATAGGATGGCCAGCCGCCAGCGCGGCGCGCAGGCACGCTCCGCCCGCCGGTTCCACGAACAGGCAATGCGTCCGATCCCCGAACCACGTCGCCACGCCCGAGGACATCCCGCCTCCACCAACCGGCAAAACAACATGATCCGGCACACCACCAAGCTGCGCCTCGATCTCAACCGCCAGCGAGGCCTGCCCTTCGATCACATCTTCATCGTCGAAGGGCGACAGGAAATGCCCGCCCTGCTGCGCGCACCAATCCTGCGCGGAGGCCAGCGTATCGTCAAAATAGTCGCCGATCAGATGGATCTCGATGTTGTCGCCGCCGAAAATGCGGGTCTTCTGGATTTTCTGCTGCGGCGTCGTCACCGGCATGAAAATCACACCCTTCACGCCCAGATGCTTGCACATATAGGCCACGCCCTGCGCATGGTTCCCCGCGCTGGCGCAGACAAACAGGTCCTGCCCCTGCCGCTTGCGCATGGCGTTGAACGCACCGCGGATCTTGTAGGACCGCACCGGGCTGAGGTCTTCTCGCTTGAGCCAGATATCGGCGCCAAAACGGTCAGACAGATGGGCATTGCGCTGCAATGGCGTTGCCGGGAAAACAGAGCGCATCGCCTGCTCGGCTGCGCGGGCACGGGTCATGAAATCGGTCATGCACGCTTCACTGACTTATCCCGACTATAAGGGCAAGGAATACATATGTGTACGGCGATCAGGTGAGTTCCCGCTTTTCGACGAAAACTCCGTACATGGTGGTCATGATGCTGACGTTGATCATCGGCAGAATCAGCGTGCCAAAGAATACTGTCAGCAAGATTCCCAACACCGGAATGAATGCCAGAACAGTGAATACAAGCTGAACCAGTACCTGGAACAAAAACGCCACTACAATGAGGACCAATATGGAACTGGCAATACCTGTCGTACTGTTCCAAGCCCTACCGATTGTAATCGGTTCACCGATCGCGGTGGCGGGCAGGATGATCGACAGTCGGTAAAAACAGACCACCAGATAAACCAGGTAGACCGCCACCACGATGATCGACAGACCCACGAGGTTTTGGCCGAGCATTGCGAAAACCAGCCCCATCGGAAGCCAGGCGATTGCAAACAGCAGGCCCAGCATCAACGCGCGCCCCAGATAGGCGAGAATTCTGTCGAAGCGGAACGTGGGAAAAATACCGCTGGGGTATTCCTCAAGCAGGATAAAACGGTGCCATGAAACGGCGATCCAGAAAACAGTGACAAAAATAACCGCGATCAACCCCAGGACAAAAAGAATAACAGCCCCTGCAGATGTCCCCGGAGGTAGCTCTCCTGCGCTTTCTTCAAAGGCTTCCAATGGAATACCGGACACCAGGAACAGCGCCACAATCAATGCTGTCGCAACCAATGCGGGACCTACCGTGATTTGCAGTACCTGTTTGATGTTTCCAAACACCATCCGCACGGAATGGACAAAAATCTGCCAGCCCAACATCTTTCAACTGCCCTCTCAACCAATCATTGTTTTATATGCAAATGTTTCACCCCAATTCGCTCCCTGCGTCAACGCTGATAACTTGCCCCCGCGTCCAAAACCCGCTAGGGGCCAGTCGTTCTACGCATAAAGGGAAGTCAGATGTCCGCGCCCAAGAAAGTTGTTCTGGCCTATTCCGGTGGCCTTGATACCTCGATCATTCTGAAATGGCTGCAGACCGAGTATGGTTGTGAGGTTGTCACCTTCACCGCCGATCTGGGTCAGGGTGAAGAGCTGGAGCCCGCCCGCCAAAAGGCCGAGATGCTGGGGATCAAGCCCGAGAACATCTATATCGAGGACATCCGCGAAGAATTCGTCCGTGACTTTGTCTTCCCGATGTTCCGCGCCAATGCGCAGTACGAAGGCCTGTACCTGCTGGGCACATCGATTGCCCGCCCACTGATTTCCAAACGTCTGGTCGAGATCGCCAAAGAAACCGGTGCCGATGCCGTGGCACATGGCGCGACCGGCAAGGGCAACGATCAGGTCCGCTTTGAACTGGCGGCTTACGCGTTGAACCCCGACATCAAAGTAATCGCGCCGTGGCGTGAGTGGGATCTGACCAGCCGGACGCGTCTGCTGGAATGGGCCGAAGCCCACCAGATCCCGATCGCCAAGGACAAGCGCGGTGAGGCACCCTTCTCAGTCGATGCCAACCTGCTGCACACCTCGTCCGAGGGCAAGGTTCTGGAAGATCCCGCCGATATGGCGCCGGACTATGTCTATCAACGCACCGTCCACCCCGAGGACGCGCCGAACGAACCGGAATTCATCGAGATCGGATTCGAAAAAGGCGACGCGGTCAGCATCAATGGCGAGGCGATGAGCCCGGCCACCATCCTGACCAAGCTGAACGAATACGGCGGCAAGCACGGAATTGGCCGTCTGGACCTGGTCGAGGGCCGGTTCGTCGGTATGAAATCGCGCGGCATTTACGAAACACCCGGCGGCACCATCCTTCTGGAAGCGCACCGCGGTATCGAGTCCATCACCATGGACCGCGGCGCGATGCACCTGAAGGACCAGCTGATGCCGCAATATGCTGAGCTGATCTACAACGGTTTCTGGTACTCGCCCGAGCGGGAAATGCTGCAGGCCGCGATCGACAAGTCGCAAGAACACGTCACCGGCACCGTCCGCGTGAAACTTTACAAAGGTCTGGCCTCAACTGTTGGCCGCTGGTCGGATCACTCGCTGTACTCCGAAGAGCATGTGACCTTCGAAGACGATGCCGGTGCATATGATCAGAAAGACGCTGCAGGCTTCATCCAGTTGAACGCCCTGCGCCTGAAACTTCTGGCCTCGCGCGAAAAGCGTCTGTCGAAGTAATTCAAGCCTTCGCTATGATGACAAACCCGGCGCCCTAGATGGATGCCGGGTTTTTCTTTGTCGTCACTGTGTGAGTTCCAGCAGCGTCACCCTTGCCAGTTTTGTCTGTTTGTCTTTACCCAAAGGTCAATAGGGAAAGGACGCACCATGCTTCAGGACATCGCCGACGGGATTCAGAAGGGTCTGAACGGCAAGACATTTGACGGATCACTCAAGTTTGACTGCGGTGATGATGGCGTGATTGTGCTGGCCGACAATCAGGCCACCACACAGGATCAGGATACGGATTGCACCATCCGTATTTCCCAGGAAAACCTGACCAAGCTGCTGACTGGCAAGCTGAACCCGATGACCGGCGTTGCGCTGGGTAAGCTCAAGATCTCGGGCAATATGGGTGTGGCGATGAAGCTGGGACAGTTGCTGGGCTGAGCGCCGATAAACTCGTCTCACCAGCGCGTGACAATCGATGTCAGCGGATTGCCACGACGGAAAAGTCCGGGCAGCTTGATCTCAAAAGGAGATCTGCCATGAACCGGACTGCTTACCTCGATTTCTTCAAACCAAGCCTTCTGTTTGGACTGATCACGCTGGCCGCCATGCTGCGCGCCCTGCCTGCGCCTGCGGCTGGAACTGAAACCCTGACAGTGGCCGGAGGCTGTTTCTGGTGTGTTGAATCCGATTTTGAATCCGTTCCCGGTGTGATCGGAGCAGTCTCGGGCTATACCGGCGGCAAAACCGCAAACCCGACTTATGATCAGGTTTCTAAGGGGGGCACGGGACATTACGAAGCTGTCCAGATCACCTTCGATCCCGCGCGGGTTTCCCGTGAAACGCTGCTGAGCATGTTTTTCCGCTCGGTCGATCCAACCGACGCGGGCGGTCAGTTCTGCGATCGGGGTAACAGTTATCGGACGGCGATTTTTGTCTCTACCACTGGCGAAAAGGCACTTGCGCAGCAGGCCAAGGCCGATGCGCAAAACGCGCTGGGGCAAACCGTGGTCACACCTATTCTGCAGTCTGGTGCGTTCTATCCGGCCGAGGCGTACCATCAGGACTACTACAAGGGTGACAAGCTGGTGCTTACCCGGTTTGGTCCGAAACGCCAGAAAAATGCGTACAAAGCATACCGCAAGGCTTGCGGTCGCGATGCGCGGGTCAAGCAGCTTTGGGGCAGCAACGCACCCTTCGCTGGATCCTAACCGAACCGGGCCTCAAGCACATCTTTGAGGTCGGGGATCACATCCGCCGTTCCGTGCCGCGTGACCATCAGGGCCGCGGCACGATTTGCTTGTGCAATCGCCTGCGGCATCGGCAGCCCACGATCCATTCCTGCCAGAACATAGCCGGTGAACGTATCGCCCGCGCCGGTCGTGTCCACCGCCTTTACCTTGTGCGCGGCTATTTCGAGAACATCGCCGTCTTTGGGAAAATAGCGAGCACCCTTTGATCCCAACGTCACCAGAACATGCTTCACAGGCAAATCGGCAACCGACAAGCCCGTGCTTTCGCGCAACTGTTCCGCCTCGACCTCGTTCAGAATCAGAAAGTCGAGGTAAGGCAATACGGCCTGAACCGCGTCGGCCTGAAAGGGCGCGGCGGCGTAGCAGACAGTCAGTCCCAGATCGCGCCCCATGCGGGCAGCCTCGACCTGAGCGTTGGTCTCATTCTGCATGACTAGCAGATCACCCGGAGCTGCTTGCGACAGAGCTTTCCCCAACTGATCCTGTTTGATGGCATGGTTAGCCCCCGGATACAGAATGATCTGATTCTCACCCTGCGCATCCACTGCGATAATGGCGTGACCGGTGGGTACGTCGACCTCGGAAATAAACCGAGTATCGACGCCATATTCGGTCATGCGATCCCGCGCCCAGCGCCCATCCGACCCGACGCCGCCAATATGCGCGACCCGCGACCCGGCCCGCGCCGCCGCAACGGACATGTTTGCGCCTTTGCCGCCCAGAAACCGCTCCAGATTTGAAGCGGCCAGGGTTTCACCGGCACTGGGCAGATGCGGCAGGCCATAGACCATATCCGCATTGATTGAGCCTAGGTTCCAGATCGTCACGGCTTATCCAATATCGCAGGCGGCCAGAATGGCCATGTTCAGAATGTCATTCGCAGTCGAAACGGTCGAGCAGATCTGGATCGGTTTATTGATCCCCGACAGGATCGGTCCGATGACGGTGGCTTCGCCCATCTCTTGCATCAGCTTTGTCGAGATCGACGCCGAGTGGCGAGCGGGTACAATCAGGATGTTCGCCGGACCGGTCAGACGAGAGAACGGATAGGCCGATTGCTGGTCCACGTTTAGCGCCACATCCACGGTCATTTCGCCTTCGTACTCGAAATCGACGCCGCGTTTGTCGAGAACCTCGGGCGCGACATGCATCTTTTCGGCGCGTTCGGAAACCGGATAGCCAAAGGTCGAGAAGCTGACAAAGGCGACGCGCGGCTCAAGCCCCATGCTACGTGCCACAGAAGCGGACCGTTCGGCGATGTTGGCCAGATCGTTTTCATCCGGCCATTCGTGCACCAGTGTATCGCCGATCAGAACGATCCGGCCCTTGTGCAGCAACGCGGTCACGCCAACAGCGCCGTGCTCTGCATCAGCGTCGAATACATGGTTGATCCGGTCCAGCACATGCGCCGACTTACGGGTCGCCCCGGTCACAAGACCATCGGCATGGCCGTGCGCCAGCATCAGAGACGAGAATACGTGGCGGTCCCGCGCTGCAAGCCGGTGAATATCCTTGCGGTCGAACCCTTGCCGCTGCAGGCGCTGGTAAAGGAAGTCTTTATACGCATCAAGATGTGTGGTGTTGGCGGCGTTCACGACCTCAAGTTCGCGCACGGCGTCGCCCAAACCGGCGGCTTCCAGTTTTTCTTTTACATCGTCGGGACGCCCGACAACCAGAGCCTTGCCGAAGCCGGAACGCTGATACATCACCGCTGCGCGCAACACGCGCGGATCGTCGCCCTCGGCAAAGATCATCCGGCTTTGGGCGGCACGGGCACGGGCGTTCAGGCCGCGCAGGATGCTGGCGGTCGGGTCCATGCGGGACTTCAGGCTCAGCTCGTATGCGTCCATGTCGATGATCGGACGACGGGCTGCACCGGTATCCATCCCCGCTTTGGCAACTGCTGGCGGGATACGGTGGATCAAACGCGGATCAAACGGCGTCGGGATGATGTAATCACGCCCAAAAGTCAGCGATTTGCCATAGGCCATTGCGACCTCATCCGGCACATCTTCACGCGCCAGTCGGGCCAGCGCATGGGCACAGGCGATTTTCATCTCGTCGTTGATGGCCCGGGCGTGAATATCTAACGCGCCGCGGAACAGGTAAGGGAAGCCCAGAACGTTGTTCACCTGGTTCGGATAGTCGCTGCGTCCGGTGGCAACGATCGCATCGACCCGCACCTCGTGCGCCTCTTCCGGCGTGATCTCTGGGTCCGGGTTCGCCATTGCGAAAATCACCGGATTGTCCGCCATCGACGCAACCATGTCCTGCGTTACCGCCCCTTTGACCGACACGCCAAGGAAGACGTCCGCGCCATCCATAGCCTCTTCCAAGGTACGCAGATCCGTGGTGATGGCATGGGCCGATTTCCACTGGTTCATACCCTCAGTCCGACCCTGATAGATCACGCCCTTGGTGTCACAGACGATGCAGTTTTCGTGTTTGGCACCCATCGACTTCAGAAGCTCGATACAGGCGATACCTGCCGCACCCGCGCCATTCAGAACGATTTTCACATCTTCGATTTTTTTGCCCGAGATTTGCAGCGCGTTCAACAGACCCGCCGCGCAGATCACCGCTGTGCCGTGCTGGTCATCGTGAAAAACCGGAATGTCCATCTCTTCCTTCAGGCGCTGTTCGATGATGAAACATTCAGGCGCCTTGATGTCTTCCAGGTTGATCCCACCAAAGGTCGGCCCCATCAGACGCACGGCGCGGCAGAACTCGTCGGGGTCTTCGGTGTCCAACTCGATATCGATCGAGTTCACATCGGCAAACCGTTTGAACAGTACGGATTTCCCCTCCATCACCGGTTTTGAGCCCAGCGCACCAAGGTTTCCGAGGCCTAAAACGGCCGTTCCGTTCGAGATCACGGCCACCAGATTACCCTTGTTGGTATAGTCGTAGGCGGTTTCCGGCGCTTCGGCGATTGCTTCACATGGAACAGCGACGCCGGGACTGTAAGCCAGCGACAGATCGCGCTGCGTTGTCATGGGAACGGTGGCCTGCACCTCCCACTTTCCGGGGGTCGGGTCGAGGTGAAAGGCCAGCGCCTCTTCTTTGGTGATCTTCGCTTTGGGCATGTGATGGGTCGTTTCTTTACATCTGCGGGACTTTTGCCTCATAGCGCAGGCGCGCGCGCGCCTCAACGAGAATGAGTTTTCGGCTTTTACAGAAGATGCGGGATTTGTAAGGTCGCGCCCGGAATACGCCAAAAGGGGGCCGGTTTTGTCCACAGTCACGCCGATGATGGCACAATATCTCGAGATCAAAGAGGTCCATACAGACGCCCTGCTGTTTTATCGTATGGGCGACTTTTACGAGATGTTCTTTGAGGATGCCGTCAACGCCGCCGAGGCGTTGGACATCGCGCTGACCAAACGCGGCAAGCACAACGGAACCGACATTCCGATGTGCGGTGTGCCCGTACATTCCGCCGAAGGGTATCTGCTCACACTGATCCGCAAAGGGTTTCGTGTCGCCGTATGCGAGCAGATGGAGAGCCCTGCTGAAGCGAAGAAAAGAGGCTCTAAATCGGTGGTAAGACGCGATGTCGTGCGTCTGGTGACGCCCGGCACTCTGACAGAAGACGCGCTATTGGAGGCCCGCCGCCACAACTTTCTGGCCGCTTATGCCGAGGTTCGGGATGAGGCTGCACTGGCCTGGGCCGATATCTCGACAGGGGCGTTTCACGTGATGCCTTTGACCTCTGTTCGTCTTAGTCCCGAACTGGCTCGGTTGGCACCATCCGAGCTGATCGTGGCCGATGGGGTTCAGGACAAACTGACCGAACCTGTCATGGATCTGGGTATCTCGCTGACCCCGATCGGGCGCGCCAGCTTTGACAGCACTGCGGCGGAAAAGCGCATCTGCGGATTGTTTCACGTGGGAGCTCTGGATGCGTTCGGCAGTTTTGGACGCGCCGAGATCTCGGCCATGGGTGCGCTGATCGACTATCTGGAGATCACGCAAAAAGGCAAACTACCCCTGCTGCAGACGCCATTGAAGGAATCCGAGGACCGTGTGGTTCAGATCGACGCCGCCACACGGCGCAATCTGGAGTTGACCCGATCGCTGTCCGGCGGCCGCGCCGGGTCACTGCTGTCCGTGGTGGATCGCACCGTCACACCCGGCGGCGCACGGTTGTTGGAGCAGCGTCTGTCCAGCCCTTCGCGTAATCTGGATGTTATTCACGGACGGCTGGATGCGGTCAGTTTTGCCGCCGAAGATAGCCTGATCGCATCGGACCTGCGCGAGGCTCTGCGCAAAACTCCCGATCTGGACCGCGCCCTATCGCGCCTGTCACTGGATCGCGGCGGCCCCCGTGATCTTTCTGCCATTCGCAACGGCCTGACCCAGGCTTCGACGATTGCCGAGCTTTGCACGGATCAGGACATACCTCTCCTTCTGGCAACAGCCCTGCAAAACCTGGTTGGTTTCGACGATCTGTTGAACCTGCTGGATGACGCCCTTGTTGCCGAACCGCCGCTTCTGGCTCGCGACGGTGGCTTCATAGCCCCGGGGTACGATTCCGAACTGGACGAAGCCCGTACCCTTCGCGACGAAGGTCGCTCGGTCATCGCTGGCTTTCAACAAAAATACGCAGAACACACCGGCATCACGTCACTGAAGATCAAGCACAACAATGTGCTGGGCTACTTCATTGAAACCACGGCCACCCACGCCGAGAAAATGCTGAACCCGCCTCACAGCGAGACCTATATCCACCGCCAGACCACCGCGAACCAGGTGCGGTTCACAACCGTCGAGCTGTCCGAGATCGAAACCCGCATCCTGAACGCCGGAAATCTGGCACTTGAGATTGAAAAACGGCTCTATAAAAGGCTTTCTGACGAAATTCTGGACAAAGCCGCACACCTGAACCAGGCTGCACGCGGGCTGGCTGAACTGGATCTGACAACTGCTTTGGCCGATCTTGCGCGCGGAGAAAACTGGTGCCGCCCGCAGGTCGATGCCACGCGCGCATTCGATGTTCAGGGTGGTAGACACCCGGTTGTCGAACACGCCCTGCGCCAGCAAAGCGGTGACGCCTTCATCGCGAATGACTGCGATCTCAGCGCCAACGATGGCGCGGCGATCTGGCTGCTGACCGGTCCTAACATGGCCGGTAAATCAACCTTTCTACGCCAGAATGCGCTAATTGCCCTGCTGGCCCAGATGGGCAGCTACGTCCCCGCAGAGCAGGCGCATGTTGGCCTTATCAGCCAGTTGTTCAGCCGCGTCGGAGCGTCCGACGATCTGGCCCGAGGGCGTTCGACCTTTATGGTCGAAATGGTCGAGACTGCCGCCATCCTCAATCAGGCCGATGACCGCGCCCTCGTCATTCTGGATGAAATCGGTCGCGGTACCGCCACATATGACGGCCTTTCAATCGCCTGGGCCACGCTTGAACATCTTCACGCATCCAACAAATGCCGCGCACTGTTTGCCACGCATTATCACGAGCTAACGGTCTTGGCGGGCAAACTTGAGGGAGTTGAAAACGCCACAGTCGCAGTCAAGGAGTGGGAAGGCGAAGTCATCTTCCTTCACGAAGTCCACAAAGGCGCGGCAGACAGATCCTACGGTGTTCAAGTCGCCCAGCTGGCCGGACTACCGGCATCTGTGGTCGAGCGTGCCCGTATCGTGCTGGATCAATTGGAGAAAACGGAACGCGAAGGTGGTAAGCAAAAAGCTCTGATAGACGATCTGCCTTTGTTTTCGGCTGCGCCGCCTCCACCGCCACCAACACCCAAAGCGTCACCCGTCGCGGACATGCTCGATGATATCCTGCCGGACGAGCTGACCCCGCGTCAGGCGCTCGACCTGATCTACAAACTGAAAGAGGCGGCCAGAACCTGACCGCCTCGTAACACTCTGGATCTGAACCCGCTTAACTCGCAGGCGTCGAAGAAACTCCAACCTGTGCCGGGCGCAGCAGGCGATCGTGCAGCATGAAGCCCTCGGCCGAAACCTGAATGATGTCACCAGCACGGGTGCCAGGAACCGGTGCCTCAAACATCGCCTCATGGATGTTCGGATCGAACCGGTCACCAACTTCAGGCGTAATCACTTCGATTCCATGCTTTTGGAACACGTCCTTCAGCGCCCGCATGGTCAGCTCGACGCCTTCCAGAAGCGGGCCTGCCACTTCTTTCTGCTCGTCGGTTGCGGCTTCGAGCGCTCGTTTCATGTTGTCGTAAACCGGCAGCATGTCGCGAGCCAGTTTCGATCCGCCATACTGTTCGGCATCGCGGCGCGCTTTGTCGCCACGCTTGCGCGCGTTTTCGGCATCCGCCAATGCGCGCATGAACTTGTCCTTGAAATCGTCCCGCTCAGCACGCAGCGCATCAATTTCCAGCGCTTCTTCGCTGATCTCGGCAAATTCCTCGGCCAGCTCTTCCGCCTCGGCGGTTGCGATATCGTCCAGAAAATCTTCGTTCTTGGGCTCTGCCATCTCTTACCCTCTAGCTCCGGTCGGAAATCAGTTTTCCGACCAGTTGCGCTGTATAATCCACGATCGGCACGATCCGTCCATAATTTAGACGTGTGGGCCCTATGACCCCAACCGCACCAATTATCTTACGATCAGCGTTCATATATGGAGACACCACCAAAGAGGAACCCGAAAGTGAGAAAAGTTTGTTCTCAGACCCGATAAAAATGCGCACACCCTCGCCTTCCTCGGTCAATTCGAGGAATTCGGCGATGTCCTGCTTGCGTTCGAGGTCATCAAACAACGTTCGGATTCGGTCCAGCTCTTCGGCTTCGCCGGGTTTTCCCAATAGATTCGCACGTCCGCGCACGATCAAACGGGCCGAGTCGGTGCCGTCTCCATCCCATACGGCCATGCCGCTTTCGACCATCTCTCGGGCCAGCACATCGATTTCCTGTCGGCGCGCGGTGATCTGAGTCTGCATCTGACGGCGCACTTCGCTAAGCGTACGTCCTTCGATCAGCGAATTCAGGAAGTTCGCCGCCTCGCGCATCGAACTGGGTGTCTGCCCCGGAGGGGGCGTGAACAGACGGTTTTCCACATGCCCATCTGCGAACACCAGAACCACCAAAGCGCGGTCATGCGCTAGCGAAACAAACTCGATATGCTTGATCTCGGATTCATGCTTGGGGGTCAGAACCAGCGAAGCACCGTGTGTCACGTGTGACAAAGCCGAGCCGACACGATCCAGCATTCCGCCCACATCGCCTGCATTAGAGCCTAATGTTTCGTCGAGCTTCTGCCGATCATCGGCACCCAGATCCCCAACTTCAAGCAATCCGTCCACGAACATCCGCAACCCTTGCTGCGTAGGAATTCGGCCTGCGCTAACATGCGGGCTATCGAGCAGGCCCAGAAACTCCAGATCCTGCATGACGTTGCGCACGGTGGCAGCACTGACTTTTTCCGACAGTGTGCGGGTCAGCGTACGGCTTCCGACCGGTTCTCCGCTGTCCAGATAGCTCTCGACGATCAGCCGGAACACTTCACGTGACCGGTCGTTCATTTCATCCAGAACTCTACTTGCTTCGCTCATCGGCAATCCCCTGCTGGATCGGCATTAAATCGCAGGCATATGAAAGGTCAATCGGGGTTGCATCCTAAGGCACGGGGACGTTATCCCCAACCCAGCAAACAAAGGATTTTCCATGCGACCCTCAGGACGTGATTTAAACGAAATGCGCGCCGTTTCAATTGAGACGGGCTTTACCAAACATGCCGAAGGTTCGTGCCTGATCAAGATGGGCGATACCCACGTGTTGTGCACCGCAACGATCGAGGATCGCGTGCCGCCGTTCATCAAGGGTTCGGGCCTGGGTTGGGTCACCGCTGAATACGGTATGCTGCCCCGTGCAACCAACACCCGGATGCGGCGTGAGGCGGCCTCGGGCAAGCAAGGTGGTCGTACCGTGGAGATCCAGCGTCTTATCGGTCGCGCCCTTCGTGCAGGCGTGGACCGCGTTGCGCTGGGTGAGCGTCAGATCACTGTGGATTGCGACGTGATCCAGGCCGATGGCGGCACCCGCTGCGCCTCGATCACCGGCGGTTGGGTTGCGCTGCGTCTTGCCGTGAACAAGCTGATGAAGGCTGGCGACGTGATCTCTGATCCGCTGGTCGATCCGGTGGCAGCGGTGTCCTGCGGCATCTATGCCGGCCAACCGGTTCTGGATCTGGACTACCCCGAAGACAGCGAGGCCGGCGTAGACGGCAACTTCATCATGACCGGTTCGGGCAAGCTGATCGAAGTTCAGATGAGCGCAGAGGGTTCGGTCTTTAGCCGTGCCCAAATGGACCAACTGATGGACTTGGCGGAAAAAGGCGTTAGTGAACTGGCTGCGGCGCAAAAGGCTGCCACCGCATGACCCGAAAGTTCGACAGCGACAGGCTGCTGGTGGCCACGCACAACAAGGGCAAGCTTGAGGAGATGGCCCATCTCCTCGAACCCTTTGGTGTGACGGTTGTGGGCGCAGGCGAAATGAACCTGCCCGAACCCGAGGAAACCGAGGACACTTTCGTCGGTAACGCCCGGATCAAAGCCCATGCCGCCGCCAAGGCGACCGGCCTGCCTGCCCTGTCGGACGATTCCGGGATCACCATCGACGCGCTGGACGGTGCGCCGGGTGTTTACACCGCCGATTGGGCAGAAACGGGCAACGGTCGCGATTTCCTGATGGCCATGACCCGCGCGCATAATGAGCTGGAGGCGAAGAACGCCGCCCATCCTCGCACTGCGCAATTCCGCAGCACGCTGGTGCTGGCCTGGCCCGATGGACATGACGAAGTGTTCGAGGGCATCGCGCCGGGTCATCTGGTTTGGCCAATTCGGGGTGAAGGCGGTTTTGGATATGACCCGATGTTTGTCCCCGACGGGTACGACATTACCTTTGCCGAGATGGATCGCTGGGAAAAGAACAAGATCAGCCATCGCGGTCGCGCGGTGGAGATGTTCGTGAAAGGCTGCTTTGGCGGATGATTGGCGCAACGGGGGCTTTGGCCTGTACGTGCATTGGCCTTTTTGCGAGGCCAAATGCCCTTATTGCGACTTTAACAGCCATGTTTCAAAAAATATTGATCAAAAACAATGGCTTAAGTCATATCTGAGCGAACTGCAGCGTACGGCGTCCGAAACGCCGGACCGGGTTCTGAATACAATATTCTTTGGTGGTGGTACGCCGTCCTTGATGGCGCCTGACACTGTCGCTGCCATTATTGACGAGGCTCGCTCTTGTTGGCGGCCTGCCAATGACATGGAGATTACGCTTGAGGCCAATCCGGGATCGGTCGAGGCCGGTCGGTTCGCCGCCTACCGGGATGGGGGTGTAAACCGGGTCTCGATGGGGGTTCAGGCCCTGAACGACGAAGATCTGCGGCGTCTGGGGCGTATCCACACCGTTGCCGAGGCCCGTGCTGCCTTTGATATTGCGCGCACCTGCTTTGACCGCGTCAGCTTTGATCTCATCTATGCCCGCCAACATCAGACGTTGGACGCCTGGCGCGCCGAGCTGACTGAGGCGCTTTCGATGGCCGTCGATCATCTCTCGCTGTATCAATTGACGATCGAGGAAGGCACCGCCTTTGGGGATCGCTATGCCGTTGGCAAGCTGCGCGGCCTGCCCGAGGATGACCACGCCGCCGATATGTATCTGGCGACACAGGAGATCTGCGAAGCGCATGGTCTGCCTGCCTATGAGGTGTCAAACCACGCGCGCCCCGGGTCAGAATCTCGGCACAACCTGATCTACTGGCGCTATGGAGATTACGTCGGCATCGGTCCCGGAGCACATGGCCGCGTCACGCTGGAAGGCCAGAAAATGGCGACCGAGACGCATTTGTCACCCAACGCGTGGCTGGATGCAGTTGCTAAGGGGAGCGGTGAGAAAGAAAGAACCCGACTTCCTACTCAAGATCAGGCCAGTGAATACCTTATGATGGGGTTGAGAGTCACCGAAGGTCTAAATATTGATCGTTACAACAGATTGTCGGACCAGCCATTGCCGGAAGACAAGCTAAATGACCTGAAAGAAATTGGTATGATAGATTTGGAAGATGGCCGTCTGGTTGCCACCAAAGACGGTCGCGCAGTTCTGAATGCGGTCATCCGAGAGTTGTTGGGATAACAGATGCAATACCTCTGGGCCGCGTTGGGCTTACTATGTGTCGGGCTGGCAGTGATCGGCATTGCATTGCCTCTCTTGCCGACGGTCCCGTTTCTTTTGCTGGCCGCGTTCTTTTTTGCCCGGTCTTCATCCCGTTTGCACAACTGGTTGGTCAGCCACGGGACTTTTGGACCTATGATTCTGGACTGGCAACGTTCAGGCGCCATTCGTCCGGCCGCAAAAAAAGCGGCCACCCTCTCGGTCGCCGCTGTTTTTGGTTTGTCAGTCATTCTTGCGCTTCCAAGTCACATCCTGATCATTCAGGCAGTCGTCCTCGGCGGCGTGATGATCTTTATATGGACCCGCCCTAGCGGCTGAGTTTGGCGCACAGATCGTCCAGCTGATCCAGGTTCTCATAGGTCAGAACAACCTGCCCTGTTTCCGATCCCGCCTTGTGGTTGATCGCCACCTTCATCGCCAATATCGCCGAAAGATCTTTTTCCAGCGCGCGCGTATCTGCATCCTTACCCGCATTCAGGTTTCTGGACCGCGGAGCTGCTTGTGGCGCATCACCCTGCTGCTGCTTTTTCACCAACGCTTCGGTCGCACGTACCGAAAGCCCGTCCTTGACGACGATTTTCGCCAGTTCTGACGGATTTTCTGCCGTAATCAGGGCTCGGGCATGTCCTGCTGACAGTTTTCCCTCGATAACCAGCGTCTGAACATCCATAGGCAGCGACAACAACCGTAAGAGGTTCGCGATATGACTGCGACTCTTTCCCAGCGCTTCAGCAAGCTTTTCTTGCGTATGGCCAAACCGGTCCATCAGTTGTTTGTAACCAGCCGCCTCTTCAACCGCGTTCAGGTCCGCGCGCTGAATGTTCTCGATAATGGCGACTTCCAGAACTTCGGTGTCGTCAAAATCCCGTACGATCACAGGAATATCGTGCAACTGCGCCATCTGAGCCGCCCGCCAACGGCGTTCACCTGCTACGATTTCGTAGCTTCCGCCGCCAACCTCACGCACGATCAGTGGCTGAATGATGCCCTTTTCCTTGACCGAGGCCGCAAGCTCATCCAGTTGCTCCGGCGAGAATGTTCTGCGGGGCTGGTTAGGATTGGCGCGTAGCTTTTCGATCGGGACCTTCATGTCCGGGCGGCGGGGCTCCGATGGCCTCAAGCCTTCCGTATCCTGCGTCACATCCGCCATCAGAGCAGACAGCCCCCGACCTAAACCTCTGGGTTTTGCTTTTTTGGCGGCCACGGTGCCCTCCTCGCTGCCGCTTATGCGGCGATTTTCTTGTTTTTATGCATGACTTCCCGGGCCAGGTGCCGATAGGCCATCGCCCCCAGAGATCCCGAGTCATATTGCAAAACAGGCAATGCGTAAGACGGCGCCTCACTGACCCGCACATTTCTGGGTATCTTGGTTTTAAATACCATCTCACCCAGATTGTCACGCGCGTCTTTTTCGACCTGACGGGACAAGTTGTTGCGGTTGTCATACATAGTCAACACAACACCTTCGATTCTAAGGTCCGGATTCGCGGTCTGACGAACCTCTCGAATGGTCAGCATCAGCTGTGACAATCCCTCCAATGCAAAGAACTCGCTTTGCAGCGGAACCAGTACGGAATGCGCTGCGACCATTGCGTTCACAGTCAACAAATTGAGAGACGGAGGGCAATCAATCAGCACAAAGTCCAGTTCAAACTTGTCAATCGCGGTCTGACGCAAAGCGTCATGTAAAAGATAGCTGCGCTTTTCGTTGGAAATCAGCTCGATATCAGCCGAACTCAGATCAACTGTTGCCGGAACGACGAACAAACCCTCGATTTCCGTTTCCTGGACAACGGCCTCCAATGGCGCATCATCTAAAATCAGGTCGTAGGTTGTCCAATCCCGGTCCTCGACCCCCAACCCGGTGGACGCATTACCCTGTGGATCAAGGTCAACAACCAACACCTTGCACCCTGCCTCAGCCAAGCCCGCGGCTAGATTGATTGCCGTAGTGGTTTTTCCGACCCCGCCCTTCTGATTGGCAACCGCAATAATTCGGGGCCCTGAGGGACGAGACAAATCAACCACGTGAAACTCCTTTTATTTTAAGGATAACGGCCTGAGGCTCAGTTAAACTTGTAATCGGGTCGACATCGAAATTCCATTCTTCCCGCGCCTCTTCCAGCTCTTTTTTCCACTTTTCGCCTTTCGGCAACAGCGCCAGACCTGATTTACACAAATGTCTGTCACAAAAGGATAATAGTGTACGCAGATCCGCCAGAGCCCGCGCTGAAAGGATGTCAGAATTCAAGGGATCAACTACCTCGATTCGCTTTGAAATCACACTGCAATTCACACCACATACACGGGCGGCGTTGCGCAGGAACGCGGATTTTCGTTGATCGCTTTCAACGAGGGTAAATTGGGCCTTCGGCGCATCCTCAACAGCCATAATGGCGCAAACCATTCCGGGGAAACCGCCACCGCTTCCTAGATCCACCCAGTTCTCAAAAGGCCGAGCGCATCTGTAGACCTGAACCGAGTCTTTGATATGCCGAACCCAGATTTCATCCAGGCTTTTCCGTGAAACCAGATTGATCTTTGGATTCCAGCGCTTCACAAGCTCAACATAGGTCGCTAGACGTTCAAATGTTTCACGTGAAACACCCAAATCGTCGAGAATGGCTTTATTCATGCTTTGCGAACCTTCTGATCGCGGCGAAGTTTAGCAAGTACAAGTGTAAGCGCGGCCGGTGTAACACCTTCGACACGCCCAGCCTGTGCTATGTTCTGAGGCTTTGCGTTTGAGAGCTTTTGCTTCATTTCCGAAGACAACCCTTCCATCGCGAAATAGTCAAAACCTCGCGGAATCTCATAAGCTTCGTCACGTTTCATCGCTTCGACATCTTTCCGCTGTCGCGCAATATAGTTCGCGTAAAGCGCGTCCCGCTCCACTTGCAGACGGATTTCACGATCAACATCAGAAATTTCCGGAACCAATGGCAAAAGGTCATCAAAATGAACGTCCGGAAAGGCCAGAATCGCCATACCATCCCGGCGGTTGCCGTCCTGATTGACGTTGATACCCGCCGCCCGGACTTCTTTTGGCGTAAATGTCCGCTCGGTCAGTTTGGACTTTGCACCTGACAGTTTCTTCATCTTATCGGTGAATTTCGACCGGCGTTCCTGCCCGACACACCCAATATCAAGGCCAATGGGTGTCAAACGCTGGTCTGCGTTGTCAGCCCGCAAGGAAAGCCGAAATTCCGCCCGAGAGGTGAACATCCGATAGGGCTCTGCGACACCACGCGTTGTCAGGTCATCGATCATGACGCCGATGTAACTGTCCGCTCGTGTGAAGTGGATAGGTTCCCGACCCAGCACTTTTTGGGCGGCATTCAAACCAGCGACAAGGCCTTGGGCCGCCGCTTCCTCATATCCTGTGGTGCCATTGATCTGACCCGCTAAATATAGGCCTTCAACTTCTGGCAGCGCGAGGGAGGATGTCAAAACGCGGGGGTCGACATAGTCGTATTCAATCGCATAACCCGGTTGCAGAATTTCCGCCGCTTCAAGACCTTTAATGGATCGCACATATTCCAGCTGAACGTCCTGAGGCAAGGATGTTGAAATCCCGTTCGGGTAGATTGTGTGATCTTCTACACCTTCGGGCTCCAGAAAGATCTGATGCGAATCTTTGTCGGCAAAGCGGACGATCTTATCTTCGATTGACGGGCAATATCTGGGCCCTACCCCGTCAATATGACCACCATACATAGCGGATCGGGACAGGTTTTTTTCGATGATTTCGTGCGTACGCGCATTTGTATGTGTGATTCCACAGGAAATCTGCGGGGCGATCACTTCTGTAGACAAGAAAGAAAACAGGGTCGGCTCATCGTCACCGTTCTGTTGTTCAAGATCGCTCCAATCAATTGTGCGACCGTCCAGCCGCGGTGGCGTACCCGTTTTCAATCGCCCCAATGGCAGTTCAAAACTGTCGAGACGTTCCGCCAACTTGATCGACGGACGATCTCCCATACGCCCGCCAGGTCGTGATACGTCTCCAATATGAATAACGCCGCGCAAGAACGTACCCGATGTAAGAATGACAGCTTTCGCCTTTATTTCTGATTCGTCAGCCAGTTTGACGCCAGCGATGCTGCTTCCAACCATCAGAAAGTCGGCGACCTCGCCGACCACGACAGATAGGTTAGGTTGTTTTTGCGTTTCCCTTTGCATCGCGGCACGATACAAGGCACGGTCGGCCTGCGTTCTAGGACCCTGAACTGCTGGTCCTTTGCGGCGATTCAACAGGCGGAACTGAATTCCCGCCTGATCCGCGACGCGTCCCATGACGCCGTCAAGCGCATCGATTTCCCGGACCAAGTGGCCCTTGCCCAACCCGCCAATTGCCGGATTACAAGACATAACTCCGATATCCGAAGCAGACAATGTCACCAAGGCCGTTTTGACACCCATACGAGCCGCCGCATGAGCAGCCTCGGTTCCTGCATGCCCAGCGCCAACAACGATCACATCGAATTCTGAATGTTTCACGTGAAACACTCCTTACTTACCCAGGCAGAAGCTCGAGAAGATTTCATCCAAAAGGTCCTCCACCCCTATTCTGCCAACCAAGGTTTCAAGGGCACGGATCGCCGTGCGCATTTCTTCTGCTGCGATATCATACAAGTCCGGACCTGATTCCAGAACCGCCATCGCTGCTGCAAGCGCCTTATGCGCCGTATTCAGCGCCGCACGATGTCGTTCTCGCGTCGCAATACCACTGCTTGTAGTTCTATTGCTCAGTACGCGCGAAATCTGGGAGATAAGCCTATCGATACCCTGCCCGGTTTTTCCAGAGATTCCGCCTTCAGACGGTTCCCGAAGATCAGACTTGGGCACCACTTGGATATCATCAGACAACATTAGAACACCTAGTTCCTCGGGGTTTTCAGTCAGAAACACACGCAGATCAGCTGATTCCGCCCGTTTTTTGGCCAACTCGATCCCGAGGTTTTCAACGTGGTCTTCGGTTTCGCGCAGACCCGCTGTGTCCAACAGCGTGACAGGCAACCCAGCAAGGTCCATTCGAACTTCAATCACGTCCCGGGTCGTTCCGGCATATTCTGACGTTATCGCCGCTTCGCGCCCTGCCAACGCATTCAGCAAAGTCGACTTTCCTGCGTTCGGAAGTCCTACAATCGCAACTTCAAACCCTGTTCGAATCCGCTCTGCGATCTTCACACCCTCTGCTTCTCTGTGAAGATCGGCCATGACGCCGGCAATCAGGGATTTTACTTCAGGAGTGACGTCGGTCGGGACTTCCTCATCCGCGAAATCAATCACAGCTTCCAGCAACGATGCCGCCCGGATCAGATCGCGCCGCCAGCGCTCGGCCAATGTGCCCAACTCACCCGCAAGAATGGTCTGCGCCTGTTTACGTTGCGCTTCGGTTTCAGCGTCTATTAGATCGGCAAGACCTTCGACCTGTGTCAGGTCCATCTTGCCATTTTCCAGCGCTCGGCGTGTGAATTCCCCGGGCTCCGCAAGCCGTAGCCCGGACATATCGGACAGGGTTCGCATCACTGCGTTTACCGAGGCGGTGCTGCCATGTATCTGCAGCTCGGCGACATCTTCACCAGTAAAGCTGGCCGGGCCTTGGAATGTCAGGATTAAGCCATCGTCCAGGCGCGAGCCATCGGCCGCATGCAGCGACCGCACCCGCATGCCACGGGCCGGCAACGTGCCATCGGTTAATTTGCCCGCAGCGGAATGCGCCTGAGGGCCAGAGAGGCGTATGACCGCCACCCCGGCTTTGCCTTGCGCGCTGGCCAAGGCGAATATCGTATCCATTCGAAGGCCTCGCGTCAGTTAAGACCTGTGTCAGGTGTTCATCGAATCGAAGAACTCTCCGTTCGTCTTGGTCTGTTTCAACTTGGACAACAGGAACTCGATCGCATCGGTGGTGCCCATCGGGTTGAGGATGCGGCGCAGAACGAAGGTCTTGGCCAGATCACCCTTGTCGACCAGCAGGTCCTCTTTCCTTGTACCGGACTTGAGGATGTCGATGGCCGGGAACACGCGCTTGTCTGCAATCTTGCGATCCAGAACGATTTCCGAGTTACCGGTGCCTTTGAATTCTTCAAAGATCACCTCGTCCATGCGGCTGCCGGTGTCGATCAGCGCGGTGGCGATGATGGTCAGCGACCCACCCTCTTCGATGTTCCGTGCGGCACCGAAGAATCGCTTGGGACGCTGCAAAGCGTTGGCGTCCACACCACCGGTCAGAACTTTACCCGAGGACGGCACCACAGTGTTAAACGCTCTACCAAGTCTTGTGATCGAATCAAGAAGGATAACAACATCTCGTTTATGTTCGACCAAACGCTTGGCTTTTTCGATGACCATTTCCGACACAGCCACGTGGCGGGTCGCCGGTTCGTCGAAGGTCGAAGATACAACCTCGCCCTTCACCGAACGCTGCATGTCGGTCACCTCTTCCGGGCGTTCGTCGATCAGCAGGACGATCAGATAACACTCGGGGTGGTTCTGTTCGATCGAGTGCGCGATGTTCTGCAGGATCACCGTTTTACCGGTCCGCGGCGGTGCCACGATCAGCGACCGCTGACCTTTACCGATCGGAGCCACCAGATCGATCACCCGGGCCGACTTGTCCTTGATGGTGGGATCTTCGATTTCCATCTTCAGACGCTCATCAGGATAGAGCGGCGTCAGGTTGTCAAACAGGATCTTGTGCTTGGCTTTCTCAGGATCTTCAAAGTTGATCTTGGTGACATTGGTCAGCGCAAAGTAGCGCTCATTGTCATCAGGCGCCTTGATTTCACCTTCAACGGTGTCGCCGGTGCGCAGCGAATGCAGGCGGATCATATCGGGCGAAACATAGATGTCGTCCGGACCCGGCAGATAATTCGCTTCAGGCGAGCGCAGAAAGCCGAAGCCGTCCTGCAGCACTTCCAGCACACCGTCACCACCGACGGTCCAGCCTTCATCCGCGCGTTCGCGCAGGATCTGGAACATCATCTCGCCTTTTCGCATGGTCGAGGCGTTTTCGATCTCCAGCTCTTCGGCCATGGCTAGAAGGTCTTTTGGGCTTTTGGCCTTCAGGTCGGCCAGATTCAGGGATTCAGTGGACATTATATATACCTTCGCCGCTGACACCGCGGCACGAAGTGGAATTTCAGTACGGAAGATACGCCGCCCGGACGGGCGTGTTGCTCCCTACATAAGCGTGACAGCCGCCCGAGTCAAACAGGCCCTCAGAACTTCAGAACGACCGCCAGAACGATGATAATCATCAAAACGGTCGGAACCTCGTTCATCATGCGAAACTGCCGCCCAGTGAGCTTATTTCGGCCCTCAAGGAAATCCCTGCGTCGTGCCATCAGCCAGTGATGGAACCAGGTCATGCCAATCACGGCAGCACCCTTGACCCAAGGCCAAGACCAGTCCCATCCGACGATGCCCGGCGTGAAGACCATGATCAGGCCGCACACCCACGCCACGTACATCGCTGGGCGCATGATCACACGCAGCAGCTTTTCTTCCATTTCAAAGAAGATTTCCTGCGCTCCGTCGACAGATTGCGCCTTTTCCACGTGATAGACGAATAGTCTGGGCAAATAGAACAGCCCGGCCATCCATGAGATTACGGCCATTATGTGTACAGACTTCACCCACGGGTAAATCGTGAAAAGAAGATCAGTCATTCTGGCTCCGGACGTTGTTCGGAACTCTCCCTAATAAAAAAATAAGAAAAGAAAAAGGAAGATGGTTTTGTAGGGTGAGTAAAATCGGTGGATTACTTTTTTACCCATGTGTTTTCCCCAGGTGGACAAAGTTTCGCTTTTGCCATCTGATTCTGTTGATTGGAAATTAAATATAGCATTTTCAAATGGTTGCGATTATATGATATGGATGTTTCTGGGGATAACCCGTTGGGTAAAACGGGACATCCGGGTTTTCCCGTGTTCTCAGGTTATCCTTGTCCCAAATGGATGGTGTTCGGGCGACTCGGGTAAGATTTTCGCGATATGCCCGGGGTTGCGTGTCAACCGGAAAACCATACAAACCATCCCAGAACACTCAACGATTTGCTCAGGGGGTTTTCCACATGTCTGTCCCCATCATCCTTGCCTCGGGGTCATCGATCCGCGCGCAGCTGCTGCGCAGCGCGGGCGTGCCGTTCACGGTGCAGACCGCGCGGGTGGACGAGGACACCGCCAAACGCGCCTTGTTGGCCGAAGACGCGCCGCCGCGTGATATTGCGGACACCCTGGCTGAAATGAAAGCCCGCAAAGTCAGCGACAAGTCCCCCGGTGCGATGGTTCTGGGCTGTGATCAGGTGCTGGATTTTGATGGGCGGTTACTGTCCAAGCCGGAGTCGCCTGAAGATGCGCTGGCACAGCTCAAGGCGATGCGGGGAAAGCGGCATATGCTGCTGTCCGCCGCTGTCATCTACCGGGATGGCGAACCAATCTGGCGGCATGTGGGACAAGTGCGCCTGAAGATGCGGATGAGTTCGGATGCCTATCTGCGACGCTATATTGACCGCAACTGGGATAGCATTCGTCACGCGGTGGGCGCGTATAAGCTGGAAGAAGAAGGTGTTCGCCTGTTCGCCACCATTGACGGCGACTATTTTAATGTCTTGGGTATGCCCCTGTTGGAGCTGTTGAATTTTCTGGCCGTCAAAGGGGTGATCGATCAATGACCAAGAACCGAATTCCACTGGCCGGGGTGATCGGGCATCCGATTGCACATTCTAAGTCCCCTAAGTTGCATGGGCATTGGTTAAAGACGCACGGGTTGGCTGGTCACTACATTCCCATGGACGTTGCGCCAGAGGATTTGGAGAGCGTTCTGCGGACTTTGCCCAAAGCCGGATATGTCGGCGCAAATGTGACCGTCCCCCATAAAGAGGCGGCACTACGTCTGGCGGATCACGTGTCGGATCGCGCGGCCAAAATTGGTGCGGCAAATACGCTGGTCTTTCAGGATGACGGCTCGATCCACGCAGACAACACTGACGGCTACGGTTTCATGGAGAACCTCCGCGCTGGTGCGCCGGATTGGAACCCGGAAGATGGGCCCGCAGTGGTCTTCGGCGCAGGCGGCGCCGCACGTGCCGTTCTGCAGGCGTTGGTGGATGCCGGAGTCCCAGAGATTTTGCTGACCAACCGTACACGCGAACGCGCCGATCAATTGAAAGAAGAGTTCGGGCCGCGCATCAAGGTGGTCGATTGGGTGAAGGCTGGCAACGTCATCGAGAATGCTGAGCTGGTGGTGAACACAACCTCATTGGGAATGCAGGGGCAGCCTGAACTGCGGGTTCCTCTGGATGGGTTGCAGCCGGGTGCCGTCGTTACCGATCTGGTGTACGCGCCGCTTAAAACTCGTTTGTTGCGGACGGCCGAGGAAGCCGGATGTACAACGGTCGACGGTCTGGGCATGTTGCTGCATCAGGCGGTTCCGGGATTTGAACGTTGGTTCGGTCACCGACCCGAAGTGACGGATGATCTGCGCGCGGCGGTGCTGGAATGAGCTTTGCTCTTGGCCTCACGGGCTCGATTGGTATGGGGAAAAGCACCACGGCGCAGATGTTCGTGGACGAAGGCTGTGCGCTTTGGGATGCCGATGCGGCTGTACATAGACTCTATTCAAGGGAAGGTGCTGCGGTTGAGCCGATGCGGGCGGAGTTTCCGGATGCTGTTGTAGACGGCTGTGTCAGCCGGGATGCGCTGAAGCAGATCATCGCGCAGAACCCCGCCGCGTTGAAAGGGATTGAGGCCATCGTCCATCCCCTTGTGGCCGCTGACCGTGCCGAGTTTAGGGAAACTGCCACGGCGGACATTTTGGTCTTTGATGTGCCATTGCTGTTCGAAACGGGCGGAGATGCAGCGATGGATGCGGTCGCCTGTGTTTCGATTCCGGCGGATGAACAAAAACGCCGCGTAATGGAACGCGGAACGATGACCGAGGCACAGTTCGAACAGATCCGTGCCAAACAGATGCCGAATGACGAAAAGTGCGCGCGGTCGGATTTCGTGATCGTAACCGACACTCTGGACCACGCCCGCGCGCAGGTGCAGGATGTGGTCAGGCAGATACGGGCGGGGCTGGCAGATGCGTGAGATTGTACTCGATACCGAAACCACGGGGTTTGATCCCGAAAGCGGCGACCGGATTGTCGAAATCGGTGCGGTGGAACTGTGGAACCACGTTGCTACGGGTGAAACCTATCACGTATATATCAATCCGGAACGTTCGATGCCGGATGAGGCATTTGGCGTGCACGGTATTGGCCCCGACCTGCTGGAAAATCCGCGGCGGCCGGAAAAGGGTGAGGTCACGCTGAAGGACAAGCCGGTTTTTGCCAAGGTTGGTCAGGGGTTTCTGGACTTCGTCAGGGATTCCAAGTTGGTCATCCACAACGCGTCCTTCGACATGAAATTCCTGAACGCCGAGTTGAAATGGATGGGATTGCCGACCCTTCCGATGGATCAGGCGCTGGATACGCTTGCGATTGCGCGCAAACGATTTCCGGGCTCGCCCGCGTCGCTGGATGCGTTGTGCCGCCGGTTCAACATCGACAACACCAACCGTGTGCTGCACGGGGCGCTGCTCGACTCCGAAATTCTGGCCGAGGTGTATCTTGAGCTGATTGGCGGGCGGCAGCCGGATTTCGGCCTGTCCACGAGCGCAGCCTCTGCTGCCGGTGGCGGCGATGATTGGCGTCCGACAGCGCGCCCGACGGCCTTGCCGTCGAAGATCACCGCAGACGAACGCGCGGCTCATGATGCTTTTGTAGAGAAGTTGGGCGAAAACGCCCTGTGGACCCGCGCCTGAGCCCCTGCCCGGCGCGGGTGCAACCGATTAAGCTTCGGTTTTCTGAGCTTCGGCCTGACGGCGCATCAATTCGTTGCGGTACAGCGCAACAAAATCGATGTTGTCCAGGTTGACCGGCGGGAAGCCACCGTCACGGGTGATGTCGCTGACGATACGGCGCAGGAAGGGGAACAGCATGCGCGGACACTCGATCATCAGGAACGGGTGCAGCTGATCGTCGGCGACGCCTTCGATGTGGAACAGACCGCAATAATCCAGCTCGCACAGGAACAGGACGTCTTCCATGCCTTTGGCTTTGGACGTCAGGTTCAGCTTCACGGCAACTTCGTACTGATGCTCGGTCGGGCGCTTTTTGGCGTCCAGGTTCACCTGCACGGCGATCTCGGGCTGCACGTCGCCCGACACGCCTTTTTGCGCCATCACGTTTTCAAATGACATATCGCGAATGAATTGTCCCAGAACGCGCATCTGGATCTGAGGAGCGGCCTGTGCCGCGGTGTTTTCTGCAGGGCTTTCGTCAGCCATGGATCTACTCCGAAAATGAAATTCGCCATTGCTTAGCAAGTTGGGCGCGACACCTCAATGCTGGTGCGGACCTTCGACCCATTTGGATGGCTTCGAAGGGTTCTGACGTGGTCGAACCTCGGTGAACTCGCCGTCGATCACGTCATCCTGATCAAACGGAGTCGGACCAGTGCGAAACTGCGCGCCGGTACCCATCTGAAAGTGCGTGATGGTGGCCTTGGATTTCAGATAGCGGAAAACAGCCACCCGAACGCCGGGAATAAGCAGCGCAAAACCAACAGCATCAGTGAAGAACCCCGGTGTCAGCAGCAAAACGCCGGACAACAGGATCATCGCGCCGTGGGCCAGTGGCTCGGTCGGATCGTCCAGTTCAGCAAAGGACCGCTGCAGATTGGCCAGTGCCATGCGACCTTGTGTCCTGACCAAAACGGTGCCGATTACGGCTGTCAGGACTACGATCGCCAGTGTTGGCCACAGGCCGATCAGGCCGCCAACCTGTATGAACAGGGCGATCTCGATGATGGGCACTAATAAAAATGCCAAGAACAGATACATTTGCGTTATCCTTTACCATAGGCCGGGCTGTGGACTTGCCACGATCTGTCACCTACATAGTGGCAAGAGGCTGCGTATACAAAGTCGCGGTCTGAAAAGAGGATGAAATGAACGAACCGATGATCCAGTTGCTGGTCCTGGCCGGAATTGCCGTTTTCCTGATCCTGCGCCTGAAAAGCGTGCTGGGCACGCGTGAGGGTTTTGAGAAACCTCCTGTTCAACAGCAACCCGATACGAACAAATCGCGTCGCGGGTTCGAGGTGATCGAAGGCGGCCCGGATCATGACATCACAGACCATGTGGCCGAAGACAGCGAACAGGCACAAACTCTGGCCGCGATGAAGCGGGTTGAACCCAGCTTTTCCGTCACTGAGTTTGTGCAGGGCGCGCGCGGTGCCTACGAGATGATCGTCATGGGGTTCGAAAAGGGCAATCTGGATGAAATCCAGCCCTTCCTGTCCGAAGAGGTGTTCGACACATTCGTATCAGTCGTTGCGGCCCGCGAAGATCAGGGTCTGACAATCGAGGCCGAGTTCATCGGTGTGCGTGAAACCACGCTGGCTGATGCAAAGTTCGACAAAGATACAAACCAGGCGGAAATCACCATGCGGTTTGTCGGAGAGCTGACCTCGGTCGTACGTGACCGTGGTGGCGACATCATCGAAGGCAACCCGAACACCGTCAAACGCCAAAAGGACAGCTGGACCTTTGCCCGTGTCATGGGCTCTGATGATCCGAACTGGCTGCTTGTTGCCACGGACGCATGATTGGCGCGCTCAGGTCGCTATTACTGGTGGCAGCTATGACCACTGCCGCCAGCGCTGAACCGACGCGATCTATTCTTTCTTTTGACGATCTGGATGGATGGGCTGCCGACGATCACGGGGCGGCCCTTTCGGTTTTTCTGAACACCTGCGGTGATCTGGATGATCCGGACTGGCAAGCGTTGTGTGGCGTCGCCCGCACCTATGAGGCGGATGCGGCTCGGTCGTTCTTTGAACTGTTCTTTCGACCGGTTCTGGTAGAGGACGGTGAAAAGGCGCTTTTCACCGGTTATTTCGAACCTGAACTGGACGGGTCCAAAACACGGACGGATCGTTTCAAATACCCGATCTACAAGATGCCGCCCGAGGCGCGGGCCGAAGGACCATGGCTCAGCCGTCGCGAAATCCTGACCGGTGACACAATGCAGGGTCGCGGACTTGAGATTGCCTGGGTGGATGACCCGGTTGAGCTGTTCTTTCTGCAAATCCAGGGCTCGGGCCGTGTCCGCTTGCCGGATGGCAGCGCGTTGCGCGTCGGTTATGGCGGCGCGAATGGTCATCCTTACCGTTCGATTGGTGCCGAGCTGATCCGTCAGGGCGCGTTGGGCGCGCACGAGGTCAGTGCCCAGATGATCCGCGCCTGGGTGCGCAAGAACCCCGAAGCCGGGGCCGAACTGTTGTTCCACAATCCCTCATATGTGTTCTTTCGCGAAGTCTCGCGTGTCGCACCCGAACTTGGGCCACTGGGCGCCATGAACCGGTCAGTGACCACAATGCGCAGCATCGCGGCTGATCCGGCTTATACGCCGCTGGGTGCTCCGGTCTGGGTGGAAAAGGACGGCAAGACGCCATTGCGTCGGCTGATGATCGCGCAGGATACAGGTGCGGCCATCAAGGGTGCGCAGCGCGCGGATATCTTCTTTGGCACTGGCGATGAGGCCGGCCAGGCCGCCGGGCGCTTGAAGGATCCGGGTCGGATGGTTCTGCTGCTGCCGATCCAGCGGGCCTATGCCCTGTTACCGGATGAATTCTGATGTCACGGCGCAAACTGACTGCAGATGAGATCGAGCTGTGGCGCAAGGTCGCCAAACAGGCTGAGCGTATGCACCCGGAAATCCCGCAGTCGGTTCATCCGATCAACTTGCCCAAACCCAAACCAACCAAAACTCCAAAGCCGCGATTTGAAGCATTCGAGGTCGGACAAAACGCAGCGGGTAAACCAGCGCGGCATGCGTTGAAGCCAATGATCGGAGACAGTCTGCGGGCCAGCCCTGTGCAGATGGACACCAAGGCGTTTGGCCGTATGAAGCGGGGTAAAATCAAACCCGAAGGCAAGCTGGACCTGCACGGCATGCGCGTAGATACCGCGCACCCGACGCTGATCCGTTTTGTTTTGGCCGCGCAGGCGTCGGGCAAACGTCTGGTTCTGGTTGTCACCGGCAAGGGCAAGGATCGGGACGAACCAGGACCTATTCCCACCCCACGCGGTGTTTTGCGCAATCAGGTGCCGCAATGGCTGGCCCTGCCACCTTTGGCGCAGGCCGTGTTGCAGGTGGCGCCAGCCCATATCAGCCACGGTGGCGACGGAGCTTATTACATCTACCTGCGACGTACGCGTTAAAACGAGCGCTCTTCCCGTGAAATTCCGATCTTTGCAGAGAGGCAGACGAGGATAAAGAACCCTCCGATCCACAGGAATTGCGTATCCAGCGAGATATCTGCATCCAGAAGGACACCGGTCAGTCCGGGGCCGATGGCCGATCCAAGCACCATGACCGCCGTGGCCATCGCCTTGATGGACCCAATATGTCCGGTGCCGTAAAATTCCGCCCAAAAAGCGCTGGGCAAGGTGTTGTTGGCTCCCACGGTGAGGCCCAGAAAGGCCATTGCGATCATGGCCCCTGCGATTGAACTCGTCATTCCCGCAATGACAAAGCCAATCGCAATCGGGATTTGGTAATAGGGCATCAGCCGCGCCGTGCCCCATTTGTCCAACGCCCAACCGGCCCCAAACATCGATATCAACGATACGCCGGTGTAGACCGGAAACAGCGCCACCAAATCAATATGCTGCCAACCTTTCACCTCGGCCAGATGCACCTGGTGAAAGAAAAACGCGGTGATAAAGGCCGACGGACCCAGCAACGCCGGTGCCATAACCCAGAACAGGGGATGAAACAGAGTTTCCTTTCGCGTCCAATGGCGGCCCTGCATTCCGGTTGCCGAATACTCGCTGGCCAAACTCTGCGGTGTGCGCTCCTGACGTAATAGACGTGTCAGAACCGGTATTCCCATTAAGACGATCGCCGCGGAAATCACCCAAAGCCAGCGCCAGTCCAATACGGCCATTGCAGCCACGAAGGCGAGCGGCAGCAGCGCCTCGCCTATCGCATAACCGACCGAGGCAATCGAAAGTGCCTTGCCGCGCGTGACGGTGAACCACCGCGCCATGGCGACCTGCGCCAGATGCATGCTCATCCCCTGACCGAACAGACGTAGCAAAAAAACCACCAGCGGCAGAAGAATGAGCCAACTGTTCACAGCCATGGCCAGCGCCGCCAAAGCCAGACCGGCCAGGACGACAGGCCCCAAAACCCGGACGCGAAAGATATCCGTCAGCCCGCCCGCCCAAATCATCACGAGGGCAGATACAGTGGTGCCCAGCGAATAGAGACCACCCCACGCCCCGTGCCCAAGGCCAAACTCTGCGCGGATATTCCCAGCAAAGACCGAGATGAAAAACGTCTGTCCGAAGCTGGACAGAAAGGTCAGCAGAATACCTGCGCCAAGCCAGGCTGCGTTGTCCCGCAGATACTGGCGCAGGCTGAACCGCGTCACGGTGTCGTGACCTGCGCCTGCCCTGTTTCGGTCAGAGTAATCTCAGTTGCGCCATCAGGATTACGTTGGTTGGGTGGAACAAGTAAATCGATACCCGGTCGATATTCGCTCCCAAAGGTATTGTTGACGCGTCGCAAAGAGCTGAGGATCGACAAGAGTGCCGGTGAGGTGGCGGCCACGAAATGTGAGGACTGGGCGTCCTTATTGAAGGCTGTTGTATCGATCACGTTGATCGGGAATTCCTCAAGCGTATCTAGCGAACTGATCCTACCCAATCTCTCACCTTCATCCGTTCCGCGAAGGCGTGCCGAGATGTTTAGAATCTTATCCTTTTGCGACACCATCACCAGGAAAGGATCGGGTGGATTCTTGATCCGGTTCATTTGTGAGCGGAACAGGTCAACATCCAGATCGGGGGAGATCAGAACAACACCTTCGATGTTTCGGTTGGACCAACCGGGTTCCTGCAGTTCCGCCTGCCGCATCATCTCCATAGACAGAGCGCCGCCCATGGAATGTGCGACCAGAATGACACGTTTGACACCCATGGCTTTCAGGTCTCGGATGGTTCGCTCCAACCCGTCACGGGCAAACAGCATACTGTCCAGATCATAGGCATACCCAGAGCCCGTCGCGCGGCTGGGCCAAGAATAAACCAGTGTTGAGCCCGGAAGGCCGATGTCATGGGTCAGCTGTGCCGCACGGAAAATCGTCTCGGTCTGAGTCGAGTTGTAGCCATGCACAAAAATTGTGACATCGTCTTCGCCGCGTAAATGTTCACGCAAACCCTGCGCCCCGTTCAATTCGGTCACATCTGTCAGAACGAATTCTTTTTTGGGGTTTGGGTTCGCGTAGGAGAACTTAAGCGTTCCCGGTGTATGCGTGGGCGGGATCGATACGGTCGATTCAAGAAATTTCAGCGCTTCCCCTCGCCGAAACCCATAGGTCCCATCTGCTTCGCGCGCTCGGGTCGTGCTTACGAGTATTTTTTCAGGCGTTCCGACGGTTGTGGCCGACGGCACGATCTCGGTCACCGTGCGGTCAACACAGGCGCTGAGCGAGATGGAAACGAACAGAATGGTCAAATAGCGCAGCACGAGCCAGCCCTCAGGGTGAATTGCGCCTACGCTACTGAATTCTCGCCTCGCGTCCAGCGACACGAGGCGGAATAAACGGCGAAAACCGGCTGGCCGTGTTACAAAACGTAACGGCTGAGGTCCGTAGACTTGGTCAGTTCGCCCAGGTTGTCGTTCACGAACTGCGCATCGACCGTAATTGAGGTCCCGGCCTTGTCTGGGGCGACAAAGGACAGATCCTCAAAAACGCGCTCCATCACCGTATAGAGGCGCCGCGCCCCGATGTTTTCCACGCTTTGGTTCACGTCAGCCGCGATTCTCGCCAGCGCCGCAATCCCGTCTTCGGTAAAGCTGACCGTGACCTCTTCGGTGCCCATCAATGCCGTGTACTGGCGGGTCAGGGCGTTATCTGTTTCGGTCAGGATACGAACGAAGTCCTCTTCGGTCAGCGCGCGCAGTTCCACGCGGATCGGCAGGCGACCCTGAAGTTCCGGCAACAGGTCCGATGGTTTGGCGATGTGGAAGGCGCCGGATGCGATGAACAGGATGTGGTCGGTTTTGACGGGGCCATGCTTGGTGGACACGGTTGTGCCTTCGATCAAGGGCAGCAGGTCACGCTGGACCCCTTCGCGGCTGACATCGCCGCCACGCGCGTCCGAGCGGGCGCAGACCTTGTCGATCTCATCCAGAAACACGATGCCGTTCTGTTCGACTGATTCCAGCGCAACACGGGTGACGGTTTCATCATCCAGTAACTTGTCGGCCTCTTCGCCGATCAGGGCCTCATAGCTTTCGGCGACGGTCATCTTGCGTTTGACGGTACGCCCGCCAAAGGCCTTGCCGAAGATATCGCCCAGATTCATCATCCCCATCTGGCTGCCCGGCTGGCCGGGAATGTCGAACATCGGCATCGGGTTCGAGGTGTCGGACAGTTCCAGTTCGATCACCGTGTCGTCCAGCTCGCCTGCTTTCAGCTTTTTGCGGAACATCTCGCGGGTGCCTTCACGGGCGTCAGTGCCGGCGATGGCTTCGATCACGCGGTCTTCGGCGGCCTGATGCGCCTTGGCTTTGACATCTTCGCGCATGTATTCGCGGGTCTGCAGGATCGCGGCATCGGCCAGATCGCGCACGATCTGTTCGACGTCACGCCCGACATAGCCCACTTCGGTGAACTTGGTGGCCTCGACCTTGATAAACGGCGCGCGGGCCAGTTTGGCCAGACGGCGGCTGATCTCGGTCTTGCCGACACCGGTGGGACCTATCATCAGGATGTTCTTGGGATAGACCTCGTCCCGGATATCGTCGGCCAGCTGCTTGCGCCGCCAGCGGTTGCGCAGCGCCACGGCTACGGCGCGTTTGGCGTCTTTCTGCCCGATGATGAAGCGGTCCAGTTCCGAGACGATCTCGCGCGGGGTCAGGTCGGTCATGTCAAATCAATCCGTCTGTTTCGCAGCGGAACCTAATCATACCGAGCAAAAACACAAGCCGATCACGGAAAACTCACGCCAACACACGTTCTGCACACGGAAAATCGTGGTGATGTGAATCGCCAGATCGCGGTCTCGTGCTGCATGGTGAGCGTCGACGGGCAAATTCGCCTGTACTGATTAATGGGAGACCCAAATCATGATGACTCGTCGTTCGCTCTTTTTGAATGCGGCCGCCACCGGCGCGGCCCTGACCCTGGCCAGCGCCAATGTCGCCCTGGCTGGCGGTGCAAAGAAAAAGGGCACATTTGAGGGCCGCTCGAAGCACGTGACAACCGGTTCGGTCAAAGTGGTCAAGGATGGCGAGCGCTACATCGTCGAATTGGGTGATGACTTCTCGCTGGACAATGGCCCGGATCCGCGCGTGGCCTTCGGCAAGGACGGCACCTATGATCCCAACTCCAAGCTGGGCGCGCTGCTGAACCTGAAAGGCAAGCAGCAGTATGCCGTGCCGCCGACCATGGATATCTCGGGCTACAACGAGGTTTACATCTGGTGCGAGGTCGCTGGCGTTCCGCTGGGCGTCGCGGCGCTTTCGTAACCCAACATCGAGAGACGCCCGGAGGCCGGGAAATTTCCGGCCTCTGACAAGCCGTTAGGTGGCAAAGCGCCTGTCTGTTACACTCACCCGAAGGAACCAGTTCCGGGGTGTGTTTCATGACGAAAATTGCCAAGATTACATTGCTGTTTGTGGTATTCGTGGATTTGATCGGGCAAGGCCTGGTCTTTCCCATCATCAACTCTCTGATCATGGAAACAAAATCCGGGTTCCTGCCGGAAAGCACGCCAATGGGGCGGAGGCACTTCTACTATGGTCTCGTCATCGGGTGTTTCTTTCTGTCCTGGTTTCTGGGCGTTGTTTACGTTGCCAAGGTTTCGGATTCGATCGGGCGCAAGAACGCCCTTCTGGTTTGCCTGGGCGGAGCTCTGGCTGGTTATGCCATCACCATCGTGGCGCTGTATATGAACAGTCTGTTCCTGCTGATCCTCGGTCGCTCGATCACCGGGTTTACCGCCGGCAACCAGCCCATCGCACAGGCGGCGATGATTGACGGCAGTACCGACGCAGCAGATCGAGACCGTAACATGGGCTACATCATCACCGGCGTCAGCTTTGGTCTGGTCGGTGGCCCGATAATCGGAGCTGTTCTGTCGGATGCAGCCATTTTGGGCAGCTACGCGACGCTCAAGATGCCGTTCTATGGCGCGTTTGTTCTGGTGCTGATCGCCATCTTCCTAGTGAGCGTTTACTTCAAGGACACCCGCACCGAGCGCGCGGCATTCGTATTCCGTCCACGCGACATCACCGATAGCCTGATCGCGGTGCGTGAACATCCGATGGTTTTGAAGATCCTGCCGGTCTATGCGCTGTTCATGATTGCCAACGTCACCTTCTACGTGTTCGTAGACAACTTTCTGACCAGCGCCTGGGGATATGGCGTGATTGGCGGCAGTATGGCGATGGTGGTGATCGGCTTTGCGCTGGCGTTTTCCAGCACGTTCCTTGTGAAACCGGCGCAAGAACGATTCAGTAAGCATGCGATCATCCACACCTCACTGGTGGTGATGGTGATCTGTGGCTTTGCCTTCGCCTTCAGCCCGAACGGGGTACTGAGCTATGTCCCGGTCTTTTTCTTCTATTTCTTCTTCGGGGTTTCGTATCCAACCTTGCTGGGCGTGTTTTCTTCCAGCGTCAGCGAGGCAGATCAGGGTTGGGTCATGGGCGTCACGACGGCGGTCTTCTGCCTTGCGGGCGGCGTCATGTCCCTGATCGGCGGCGGATTGATGAGCATCGACATCCGCCTGCCTTATTACATCGTCATCGCGACCGCTCTGCTTGGGCTGGTCGGCATGTACAGGCGTTGGAAAGGGAAAGAGATCTCGGCGCTGCTGGCTTAGATCGTCTCAACCGTCAGGTTTCCGTTGGTGTAAACGCAAATGTCGGCGGCAATCGCCATGGCTTCGCGGGCGACCTCTTCGGCCGTTTTGTCGCTGCCCATCATCGCACGGGCCGCGGCCAGCGCGAAATTCCCGCCTGATCCGATGGCGGCCACGTTGTGCTCTGGCTCCAGCACGTCCCCTGCTCCGGTGATGACCAACAGATCCTTGCCGTCAGTAACGATCAGCATCGCCTCAAGCTTTTGCAGGTATTTGTCGGTCCGCCAGTCCTTGGCCAACTCAACCGAGGCACGGGCCAACTGACCCGGCGTTGATTCCAGCTTGGCCTCAAGCCGTTCCAGCAAGGTAAACGCGTCTGCGGTCGACCCGGCAAACCCGGCGACAACCTCGAACCCGCCTGGCGACAAGCGGCGCACCTTGCGGGCGGTGCCCTTGATCACGGTCTGGCCCAGGCTGACCTGCCCGTCCCCGGCAATGACGACCTGGCCGCCTTTTTTGACACCAATGATGGTTGTCCCGTGCCAACCGGGAAAATCGCTGTCCGCCATGAAAGCCTCCGTGTTCTCAGTCGCTATATATGGGCCGGGCGCGGGACCGGCGCAACCCGTTGCACAACTGCCCAAAAGATATGCACAAAACGCAATCCGGGGTTACCGGACCAGCAATTGTGAGTCCCTGCCCGTAGGACTACATGAGGCTCACAACCGACAACGGGTCGGCTGTTTCAGATATAAGGACTGGGAACATGGCAACGACTGCAAACATCCATGCCCCACTCGGAGCAGCTACCATCCTGCACGTAGTGGACGCATTCATCAATTTCTTCGACTCCGCTGTTGAGCGTTACGAAAGCCGCAAGACGCGCAAGATCCTGTCGGGTCTGACCGACGCACAGCTGGAAGATATCGGCCTGGTACGCGCGGATATCGCAAAGATTTGATCCTGCAATCAGAACCAGAACATGAAGCAGCCGCCCGGAGATCCGAGCGGCTTTTTCTTTGTCAGCTTTGTACGTATTTGCCTGCCTGATCCGGAAGAAACGCCTCGATCGCGGCGGTGGCGATGACGTGGCAGGTGCCAGCGGCGTCATCCACGACATCCAGACCGCCTTTGACGGCCCGCACTTCGGCACGTCCCCGCGGCAGATCGGCAGCAACCTTGTCGCAATCGACCTCCTCAGGGCTTTGTACGGCGATGGTCACCTGAACGCGCATTTCCTTGTGGTCGATTCCAAGCTTGGAAAACAGCGTGATCGAGGAATGATGCAGCGCGTCCTGCACCGCGCGGCAGGCAGCTTTGGTGTAATTCTGACCGTAAAGATCGTTGCCGGTACCCATTTCCAGAATGATACGCTTCTCGGTCATCGGGCGGGCTCCATGTCGAATGAGACGATGACGGCGGCATTGGCAATAACAGTGCTTCCGTCGGTGTGGGGTTTTTCAATATCCAATCCGCCCTGCGTCACCGTAATATTGGGTTGCCCATAGGGGAAGATCGTCTTCAGCGCCTCAGTATCGACTTTGTCAGGCTGTTGAACGCCAACTTCGGCGTCAATGATCATCGCCTCTTTGGGAAATCCGAACAGCTCGGCCATATTCACCGAGTTATGCCACAGCGCATCCTTGATCGCCCGCAAGGCGGCCTCGGTATAATCCTCGCGCCGGAGGGATGTTCCCATCCCGAACTCCACCAGAACCCGTGTTTTGGGCATGTCGCCTCCTGTTTCTTTTACAGCGGTACTCTGCACGAGCTGTCCTGAATTGAAAGAACCAGAAGAACGATGTGTATCCGGCCAAGGTCGATAGGGCGGAAAATTGGCTTGAGTCGGCAAAATCGACTAAAATCCCAGAAATTTAGTTCGTTGTCAGAGAAGGATTTGATCTGATGAAGTCATTTCACCTCACTTTAACAGCAGTGGTAATTGGGCTTGCGGCGACATTTGTGTCCGCTGAAGAAATAGAAGACCAACGAAAATTCATGGAATTGATCGTCGGTAAAAAACTTGTACAGGGCGAAACCTGGGTGAAAACTCTCAAGGACGGCAAGGTCGAGGGCAAAGGCCCCAAAGCCGGCGACATCAGCGGTTCGTGGGAATGGAGCGGAAAATACTACTGCCGGGAACTTGTTATCGAGGGCGTCGCCCTACCCAATGACTGTCAGGTGGTCACAATCGATGACGGCAAAGTCACGTTCACGCACAAGGAGGGCGCCGGAGTTTCGGTGCAATGGAACATCGAATAGGGTCGCCCGTTGCACGAGGAATGCTCTACCGGGTGACAGGTTCAGCGCTAAAAAAGCGCCCCAAAACGGGGCGCTTTCGAGATTCGAAGATCTTTGGACCTTTAGATCGACTCGTCGATCCAGCTTTGCAGCGCGGCTTTCGGTGCTGCGCCTGCGCGGTTTGAAACAACCTGACCATCCTTGAAGATGAACAGCGCGGGGATGCCACGTACGCCCATGGCAGCCGCCGAATTCGGGTTGCTGTCCACGTCCACCTTGGCAATTTTCACCTTGCCGCCGTATTCGTTGGCCAGCTCTTCCAGAGCGGGGCCGATCTGCTTGCAGGGGCCACACCACTCGGCCCAGAAATCCACCACGACGGGGACATCGGAATTCTTGACTTCGGCGTCAAAGGTATCGTCGGTAACGGCAACGGTCGACATATTCTGTCTCCTGAATGGGGTAAACTCGGGAATTGAACGTAGGGGCCGGACATTCCAAGGTCAAGATATCTGGGTGCGAGACATGGCCAGCGTCACAAGATCGTGTGGCAACCACATCAGCTCAGCTGTCCTGGTCCACAGGATTGCGGTTCGAATTTCGTGGTTCGGATAGATCTGCGACAGCGCCTGGGCATAAGCGCCCATCTGCCGCAGCAAACCCTCAGGGCAGGATTGCGCGCTGTCGGGAACCGTCGCATTTGATTTGAAATCAATGACCTGAACCTCGGTCTCCGTGACAACCAACCGGTCGATCACACCATGCATGCGGTGTCCGTTAAGGGCGGCGGTCACCGGAACCTCGGCAAGCGTACCCTCGGCAAAAACAGGTTGGAGATGAGCGGCAGTCAAAACGTCGCAGGCCTCGTCCAACAGCTCTTGCCGTTCCGCATCCTGCATATCGGGCAGAACCCGGACGCAAAGCTGCGGCCAGTTTTCCCGAGCGACTGAGGGCAAATGTTCAAGCAGCAGATGCAAGCGCGTACCGCGCAGCTTTGCCGCCTCTTCATCCTGCCCGGTATCGCCGGGCAACGCCTTGGCACCGCCCAGATCCGATGGGCTGAGCGTTTCGGCTTCAGCCTCGGGTGATTCAGCGGGCGAAAGGAACGCGGCGGGCAATTCCAGTTCGGTTAGGGTCGTCTCTTCGGTTTCCATAAGCGGCGGCGCGTCCCAATCCCCATGCGACAATCGCAAAGTTCCGGTGCCGGGAAGTGCTACGGCCCCTGCCCGTTCCATCGCAGCCTGCACCAGTTGGTACCAGCTGGTTCCGTCCTTCCCGACATCTCCGGCGGCACCGACGATCAACCACTTTTCCGCACGTGTCAGCGCCACGTACAGCAATCGCAACCGCTCATTCTCTTCGCGTGATCGCGCTTCGTCCCGCGCGCGGGCGATCAACGACGGAGAGGCATCCGCAGGCACCTTCCACAACGGTGTGTTGTCCGAAACCATGATCTCGGCGTCACGCGGGGCTTGCCGTTTTCCAGTGTCAGGCAGGATGACGATCGGTGCCTCAAGCCCTTTGGAGCCATGCACCGTCATCACCCGGATCATGTTGCCCACACCGCTCATCTGGCGTTTGATTTCCAGATCGTCCGTCTGCATCCAGACCAGAAATCCGGTCAGGCTGGGGATATCCGTGCGTTCATATGCCAGCGCCTGCGACAGCAACGCGTTGATCCCGTCCTCGGCCTCAGCTCCAAGTCGGCCCAGCAGCTTTCGGCGGCCGTCATGGCGGGTCAGGATGCGTTCGATCAGGTCATAGGGGCGCAAAAAGTCGATCTGACCGCGCAGGTCGTTCAGCACCGCAAGCGTTTCCGGGAATTCTTCGGCCCGGTTGCGCAACGCGGCCCACAGAAATTTCTCTTGCCGCCGATGGGCCAGATCGAACAGCGCCTGCTCGCTCCACCCGAACAGCGGGGATTTCAGGACGGTGGCCAGTGACAGGCTGTCCTCGGGTGTGGCCAGAAAGCTCAGCAGCGCCGCTAAGTCCTTGACTGCCAGCTCAGCGCCAACCTTCAGTCGGTCGGCCCCGGCAATGGGCAGGCCCTCGGTCTTGCAGGCGCGAATGAGCTCGGCAAACAGGTCCGAGCGGCGCTGGACAAGGATCAGGAAATCACCCGGTCGCACTTTGCGACGGACAAATGTGCCGGGGGTCTCGCCGTCTTCAGGGATCGTCTCGCCCTGCTCGATCATGTGTTTGATCGACTTGGCCACTTTTTCGGCCAGAATAACGGTGTGGTGGCGCGCACCCGGTCGATCCACCGGATCGGTCCAGTCGCCATCCTCTTCATCCTCGACCTTTTCGACCACCGGCCACAGATCTATTCGCCCCGGCAGATCCGCCTTGAACGCGCGGTGCTGGCTGTCCTTGTGAAACCCCGCATCGGTGCTGTTTTCGAATAGAATATCGACCAGAGACAGGATCGCGCTGGAAGACCGGAACGAGTATTCCAGCGTCGAATCCCACAGTTTAGAGCCTGATTCCGACAGTTTCTTGCCAAACTCCGCCTGCATACGGTCAAAGGCCTGGGGGTCGGCACCCTGAAAGGAATAAATCGACTGCTTCTTGTCGCCGACCACGAAAATGGTGCGCTCGATGCCGGAACGGGCCCCCTCGCCGCTAGTGAACTCCTGCGCCAGTTTCTCGACCACGTCCCATTGATCAGGGCTGGTGTCCTGCGCCTCATCGACCAGAATGTGGTCGATACCACCATCCAGTCGATACAGCACCCATTCGGCCACAGCCGGGTCATTCAACACCTGCCTGGCGCGCAGGATAAGATCGTCGAAATCCAGCCACCCGCGTAATTGCTTGCGCCGTTCGTACTCTGGCAGAAAGGCGGCGGCAAATCGATGCAACACCAGCGTCTTGCGTGCTGCAATCAACGCCAACCGGTGCTCCCGTGCGGCTTCGATGCGCAGCATGAGCGCCTCGAGCTGGGGCATCTGATCGGCCAGCGCCCCTTCGCGCAGGGCTTTGGTGGGAAAGCTGTTGATCTTGGCCGTGAACGGTTCTTTGGCGGACTTGCCAGTTAGAAAAACGCCTTCCAACACTTGCAGACTGCCGATCCGGGCCTCGGTGAAGGCCGCGAGTTTCGCCGCAGCCTTGGCGTTATTGCCGCCGCTTTCCGTCAACGCGGCCAACAAGCTTTGGATAAGGTCAACTTCACCGCCGAGGAAAACGCGGTTCAACAGGGCATCTTCATCGAACCCATCTGGCAGGTCGAACCGCTGCAACAGATCAGTCCATTCCATAGCCTGCGCGAACTGATTGCGCTTTTGAGTAATGGCCGCCGTCAGCTTGTCAAACCCGGTATCGGTGACAAAACGGGCGACATCTTCGATCAATCCCGCCTGTGGACCCTCGGCAAAATCCTCGACGACTTCTTCGCGCAACAGCGCTGCGGCGCGATCTTCCATTTCCGAGAATTGCGGGCTGACCCCGGCCTCAAGCGGAAACCGCCGCAACAGCGACGCGCAGAACGAGTGGATTGTCTGGATCTTCAATCCACCGGGCGTTTCGATCGCGCGCGCAAACAGGGTTCGGGCCTGCGCTAGCCTTTGCGGGTCTATTTTGCCGGGCACGCCGAGATCGGTCAGTTGCGAAAGCAAACCGGCATCATCCTTCATTGCCCATTGTCCGAGGCGATCAAACAACCGGTTTTGCATCTCGCTGGCCGCAGCCTTGGTATAGGTCAGGCACAGGATGTGCTGAGGCTGCACCCCATCTAAAAGAAGACGCGCTACCCGGTCAGTCAGAACCCGCGTTTTTCCCGAGCCCGCATTCGCCGCCAGCCAGGTCGATGCATCGGGCCGCGCGGCCTGGACTTGCCGCTCGGTTGCGTCATTACGGGCGCTCATGTCATGTCCTCAGGCGTTGTTTTGTCGGTGCGATCCCATTCGCCGAACCGGGCCAGATGGTCATAGTCGCCAATATCCGTGTCCTTGTGCAGCATCCGTCGGGAAGAAAAGCCCTGATCAGGCTCTAAATAGGCCGAAATCAGCTCTTTTAGCTCGGTAAGAACCTTGTCCGGCGGCTCTTTGGCCAAGGGTGCGGGCACTTCTTTGTACGTGCCGCCCATGCCGATAAAGACCGCTTCGGCCACGGATGAGGGGTCGAAGCCTTCGATGCCACCCTGCTCGGCCATCGCGGCTTCGATCAGCAACTGTTTGTCGAATTTGGCCTGCTGGCTTTCGGTGGGCGGCGTACCGGTTTTGTAATCCACGATCCGCAGCGCACCCCGACCGTTCCGGTCGATCCGGTCCGCACGACCAACGATGGAAAAATCCAACGGTGACAGCACCAATTTCATCGCAGCTTCGAAGGCCACCGGCCCGCCATCACCGCGCCGCGTGGTTTCTGCTGACAGAAAATCATCGGCAATGCGTTCCAGTCGCGCCAGCCAGAGTTTCCGCGCCGTAGGCCACGCAACATGCTGATCCAGCAGAGTTTCCGCGCGTTTCAGAAAGTTGTCCCGGGTCAGGAGAGCCGAATCCAGGACGCTGTCCTTGACGAAATGTTCGAGAATTTCGTGGATGACAATACCGCGCAGCAGCGCATCCGGGGCCTGAACCAACGGGTCCAGTGGTTTCAGCCGCAGCACATGCTTGGCATAAATCGCGTAAGGATCGCGGATCAGGCGTTTGATTTCTGTCACGCTCAGGCGGTTCGGACGCGATGACACAGGAGGTCGCGGTGATGGCCGCGTGGCGGGTTCGATTGACGGCGCAGCCTCTAACTGTTCCGACCAGCGCAGCCATTGCCGCCCACGTGCGCGCATTCCGGACAGGGCGTCAGGCCCACCCTGCCCGGGCAAGCCTTGCAGCAGGTTCGTCATCCGGTTCAGCCAACGCGATGGCACGGTTTCTGCGTCATCGGACCGGGTCGCACGGGTCAGCCAGACCTCGGGCGCGCCGACGGCTTGTTGGAAATCATGTGCCGACAGACCGATCCGGCGTTCGGGCAGCAAAAGCCCGGCCTTGTCGCGCATCTGGCGGTTCAACCAAGGGTCCGGCGCGGCGGCTTCGGGCCAACTGCCTTCGTTCAGCCCTCCCAAAATCAGCAGATCTGCCCCCTGCACGCGCGCCTCGAGCGTGCCCCAGATCATGATGTGCGGATGTGGCGCGTCGCGGTCCCGAACTTCTTCGCCCGCCAGAAGCGCGCCCAACAGATCGGCGAAGTCATGGGCGGTCATCGGGCCGCCATGTTCTGCTTCATCGTCCAGGGCAGTCAGAACACCCAACGCCTTTTGACCTGCGTTTTTGTCCCACAGTGTCCCGGAGTCCCCGGTGCTGCCCGCCGAAATCGCTTCGGCCAAGCTGCGTAGCCTTATGACCCAATCCGCCAGTAGAAGCTCGCCCGAGATCTGCTGATCGCAGAAATGGCCGGTCAGCCAGCGCACCCAGTCCTCGGGCACCTCTTTGCGGACGGCAAAAGCGGTCAGGCTGACACTGTCCGGGAATGGCGGGCCGTGACGACGCAAATCCAGTTCAAGATCGCGCGTATGCAGCAAATGCGTCCCGCGTTCACCGCCATCGTGGCAAAGCGGGTGTTTCAATAGGGTCAACAACGCCTCGCCATCCAGACGCCGCGCGAACAGGCCTGCGACGTGACGCAAGAACCGGCCAGGTGGTGACAGTTGCAAGGGCAACCCGGCGCTGTCATCGGGAAGAATGTTCCAGCGATCCAGCGCGGCGCTGACCTGACGTGTCAGCATCCGGTCAGGTGTGATCAGGGCGGCGGTCTGTCCGGTTTCAGCGGCCTGCCGCAGACGCAGTGCGATGGCCAGCGCCTCGGATCGCGGGGATTGCGCCTCCACCAGAGTAAGCTCCTTAGTCGCGCCTTCTAGATCGGTCAGCTGAGGGCCTTCGGACATCCAGGCATCGGTGATCGGTGCCGGTCGTAATGCAAGTGAAATCAAACGATTGCGAGAGGGTGAGGGAGGTTGATCGCCGGTCCATGGCTGTATCTGATCAGGTTCTAAATCGAGCTGCGTCATCAGCTTGCGAAAACGGTATTGAGGGTGATCCTCAGAAATCAGCGCGTCGTCCAATCCTCGCCAAACGTGATCCGGCTGGTCAAAGTCATATCCGGGCAGAATCAGCGCACCCTGAGGCAGACGGGCAATCGCCTCCATCAGCATCAGTGTGGTGCCGCGCGAACCGGTCGAACCAGCGAGAATGACAGGATGCTGCGGCGGAGAAGCCTGCCAGCGCGCGATCAGATTCTCGACCACACGCCGCTGCCGGGCCTGTACGTCCAGTGCGTTCTGACCAGTGTCGATGAAGTTATCCGCAATCCCGATGAAAGCTTGCGCACGCGCCCAGTGTCCGGACATGTCGCTGACATCCAACTGCCGGATCGCGTCGGGCGAAACGCCTTCGCCCTGCATCTCATCAATCAGTGCCGCCAGGCTGTCGGACAGGTCGAACAATGAGGATCGCGCGGCCAGATCGGGCTGTTGTTCCAACAGCTTGGCGATCAGCTGCGTCAATTCCAACCTGCGCCGAAGCGGCGGAACAGCAGGTGGTAACTGCGCCAGGTCGAGGCTTTCACCCAGATCGGTGACCAGAGAAAGGCGCGGCAACAGGCAGGACGGACCCTGATCGAACAGATCGCGGACTCGCCGGGCCATGCGCCGAGTGTTGACGACCAACTGAACCCGCGCCAGTGCTTCGGGCGGGTTCCCGGCGCTGCGGTCACGTAATCCCTGAACCAGCATTTTCGGAAAATCCGCACCGGGCGGCACGGCAAAAACGCGCGGCGTGGGGCAGGGATCAAACATCAGCGATCAGCCCCTCGGCAAGCGAAATTCCGTCGGGATGACCGACATCGCACCAGCGGCCCGGATAGGTCAAAGCAAACAGACGGTCCCGTTGCTTCATTCGGTCCCAAAGCACGTTGAGGGAAAACGCTTTTTCAGGGATGTCCATCAGACCCTCGGTCTTCATGATCTGCGCCCCACCATAGATCAAACCGCCGCCGCGGGTGATCCGACCGGAGGAATCCGCAGTAAAATCGCCCGATCCTGTGTGTCCGACAGTCTGCGCCACAGGAACACACATCAACAGCGCATCCATGTGATCAGGGTCCCATGCGTCGCGGAGCATAGATAAGGGGTTCGGCCCTGACCAGATCGCGTCGGGATTCAACGTGAAAACAGGATTCGAGCCTAACAAAGGTAAAGCGGCGCGAATTCCCCCCCCGGTTTCAAGGATATCCGGGGTTTCATGGGACAGCAGGACGCCTTTTGGGCTCAGATGTGCCTCAAGCTGATCAGGCAGATAGTGCAGGTTCGCCACCACGCGCGCGGGGCGCAGTTCGGTCACCAAATCCAGTGCGTGGTCGATCAGCGGTTTGCCGGCGACCTCGATCAAAGGTTTGGGCTTGGTCTTGGTCAAAACACCCATACGGGTGCCAAACCCGGCAGCAAAAAGCATGACGGCTTCGGGGTGTTGGGTCATTTCTGTCTGAGCCTGTCCAGGTTTTCAGGGGTGGGCGCGGGCAGGGCATTGCGCAGCAGATCTGCGACAGACACCAGCGCAGGATGTTCCAGATCCCGCATAAGATGCGCCCAGGTCGCCGGGATCAGATCGACATAGCTCGGCTTGCCATACTCAGTTGCCAGCCGAGCAAAAACACCCAGAATCCGCAGGTTTCTCTGCGCCCCCAACACGGCAAAGGCAGTGCGGAAATCGTGGTCATTCACGCCGGTGGCCGTGATATAGCGGTTTACCATCCGCATCTCGGTGCCGGGCGCCACATCACGGCGCACATCCTGCAGCAGGGACACAAGGTCATAAGCCGGATGACCCAGCATGGCCGTTTGGAAATCTAGCAAGCCGACACGTTGCACCCCATCGCGATCCGGCAGCCAGATCAGGTTTTCGGCGTGGTAATCGCGTAGCACAACAACCTTGGTGCCCGACGTCTCACGATGCAGAATGTCAGAGAACCGGTTTTCGAACCGGTTTCTGGCGTCGATGTCATGAGTACCCAACACCGCCTGTGCGTATTTGGTAAAGGACAGTGCGGCCAGTTCGGTCATCAGTGTTGGGTCGTAGGACTGCAGGGACAGGCTGGGCGCATTGTGCAGATCAATCAGGACGTCGGTTGCAGCTTCGTAGAGTTCGCGTTCCATACGCGGTACTTGCCCTAGCACGCGGGCAAACAGGTCATCGCCCAGATCCTCAAGCAACAGGAACCCAAACTGCGTGTCTTCGGCGTAGATTTCCGGCGCGCTCAGGCCGATGGAACGCAGATATTCATCCACGCGTGCAAAGCTCTCGACGCTTTCCGCCTTGCCCGGTGGAGAGTCCATCAGGACCGCCGTTTTTCCCGTTTCCGGATCGGTCAGCCGTTCATAGCTTCGGTTTGAGGCATCGCCGGCTAATGGCGCGTGCGTTGCGTTGGCCCATGGTGTCTGCGCAATCAGCGCTTCGGCCAAAACCGCCCGGTTCGTCATGCAGGAATCCTTAGTTTCTGAGGCCATTTTGGATCCGACCACGAAAGGGTCAGATGGCGCATTTCGGTCGTGTTAGGGTCTGTTTTGAACGATAGAACGGCAGCGGATTCCGGGGTCAGCGGACCCAGCTTGTCCGGCCACTCGATCAGGCAGATTGCGGTTTCAAAAGCCTCGGTCAGCCCCAGTTCTTCGATTTCTTCGACGGCGCTGAGACGATACAAATCGCAGTGCCAGATTTCTCCGGCCGTCGTGTCATAAGCCTGAACCAGCGTGAACGTGGGCGAGGGCACATCCTCGGGCTCAGTCATCAATGACTGGATCAGGCTGCGGGCAAAATGGGTCTTGCCGCTGCCGATCTCGCCCTCAAGCAGCAGGATGTCACCGGGGGACAGCGCAGCACCAATGCGAGCAGCAAATTCCGCTGTTTCTTCCGGTGAGTTCAAAGTGGCTTTACAGGGCGATTTGGTCATGGCGCCACAATGGCCCCGTGCCCGATTGGCTGCAACCCGGTTCAGGCGCTGATTTGCTGTACCTCTTGCCGCATCACGGCGCGACGATCCGGAGCGAAACGAACAATGGTTGCGCCGTTTAGCATCGGACTGACTGTGCACAGCACCGGAGTCCCGTTTCTCAGGTAAATCTCACCTGACCATTCGGCGCGGTTTTCCCGCATCTCTACAAAATCCCGAATTTCACCGAGGATCGGAGTGGCGGTGCAGAGTTCCTGCCAGTTTCTCGTGACCTCCAGAACGGTATCCGCTTCGAATCCGGCATCGCCAGTGTCACCCCAAAGCTGTTGATAGGCGTAATTTGTAAAAGCTAGCGTTCCGTCGTCGCTGAAGACGGCGACGGCGTCCGCCAATTTGTCCAGAATGGACTGCATCAGGTCCATTTCCGAACGGAACCGACGGGTCAATGTGATCTCGGCCGTGATGTCTTCGAACAAAAAAGCGACGGCGCCGTCCGGATGCGGGCGCCCGCTGACGGAATAAACGGATCCTGAGGGCAGGGACCACGTTTCCTGATAGTTTCCGTCCTCTGCCGCTTCCAGAAGGTCATTCATCTGACTGCGCCAGCTACGGTAGTTCTTGGGTTCCGGCATCATGTGCTGATCCCGCAGCCGGTCAAAAAAGCTGGACAAGCTGGGACGACAGCTCAGGAAATCCGGGGGCAGGGTGGTCAGGTCAATCAGTGCTGGATTGAACAGCGCCAACTGACGGTTGCGGTCAAAGATCGCCAATCCGATAGACAATTGCGCAAAGGTTTTGGTCATGGTCTGAACGAACTTGCGCTGCACCATTTCCGCCTCGACGATAGCGTTGATGTCGACGGCGTAGGACAGGTGGCCTTCGGGGTGATCCACGATGGTAAGGTCAAACCACAACTTGTTGTCACTGAATTCGGAGGAAATGGAGACGCGGGCCTTTGCGCTAAGCCTTTGGTCGTCATCGGGGACCGGAAACAGCGGCGCAGTCAGGTCCGTGTCCTGATCCCGCACCTTGCGGACCAATGAAACATAAGCTGCGTTGCACCAGCGCACATTACTTTGGTGGTCCAGCAGCCAAACAGGGTAGGGTGCCTTCTCCATCGCAAGACGGTTTGGATCATTCGGCGCGCGCTGGATTGTCGAAGGGCATTCGGTTCGGTCGCGCAGTTGAACCCGAACGATGCCGTCTATCCATTCGCACAGCACATCGCGCTCAACCGTGCAGTCAATGGCCGGAATGACCATGTTCCCTTCGCGCCGAATCCTGTCAGGCGATTCAGGAAATGACGGAAAATCCCTGTGGAGCAGGCGGCAGAGGTCGGTCCAGTCGCGAACCTGTTCGAACCCTTCCAGCGCGATGTCCGAGTGGCTGATGAGCCGGTCGCCATCAAACAGGAACACGGCATCAAACAGGGATGCCGGTGAGGACAGGCCAAAATTGTCGCCCCTTTGCCGTCGGCGAGGCAGCAGCCATTGCACCGCAAGACTGGCCGAAACAAGGCTGATGATGGCCAGAATGATCCAGTCGATCATGTGCGCTCCGGTGTAAAACCACGAAAAGAGACTATGCGCCGCAATGGTTAACGGGGTCTTAACCCGAGTCAGGTCTGGAAGCGCTGGTTGACGCCCGAAGGTACGGGGGTATCGCCGGTCTGGGCATCCACCAGGTTACGCGGCCAGTTAACCCTGACGATTGCACCACGGCGTTCCGGATTATCCGATAAGGTCTGATAGGGGTCGGAACCGTTGGCGAAATCCAGTTCCGCTCCGCTGCGCTCCAGAAGCGTTTTGGCGATGAACAGGCCAAGCCCCATGCCTTCGTATTCAGGGCGGGTTTTCTTGTCGGTTTCGGTTCGGCGGCGGCGCATGAAAGGATCGCCAATTCGCCCGATCATCTGCGACGGGTATCCGCGCCCATCATCCATGATGCTGACGGTGATTTGTTTTGAGGTCCATTCAGCCTCGACCCAGACGTTGCCGCGCGAAAAGTCCACGGCATTCTGGATCAGATTGCGCAGGCCATGGATGATCTCGGGTTTGCGCAGGATCGAGGGTTGCTGGACATCGCCGTCCCCGACCGGACCTTCATCAAAGTGAACGGTCTTGCCGCGGTTGATATGCGGCTCGGCCGCCTCATGAACAACGGTGGAAAGTGGCGCCTGCCGCAGATGCAGATCGTCTTTGCCTGCCCGACCCATATCGCGCAGGATGTCCCGGCAACGGTTCGCCTGTTCGCGGATCAGGGCGGCGTCTTCGATTAGGTCGGGCCGGTCATCCAGCTCTTCGATCAGTTCGGAGCTGGCAAGCTTGATTGTTGCCAGCGGCGTACCCAGCTCATGCGCGGCGGCGGCGACCACGCCGCCCAGATCGGTCAGCTTCTGCTCGCGCGCCAGCGCCATATGCGTCGCGGCCAGCGCCTCGGACATGGACTGCACCTCAGAACTGACACGGTGCGAATAAGCACCCAGAAACACGATGGCGATGACGATTGCGGCCCAGTTTCCGAACAGCAATATGGCTGGGATGTCCAGTTCAGCCCCCAGCGCGGTGCGCAATGGCAGATGGAATTCGGCCAGCAGAGTGGTCAGGACAATCGCGACGCCGCCGATGATCAGGGTCGACCGAGTGCTCATGACACTGGCCGAGATTGTGACCGGCCCCACCAGCAGCAGCGCAAAGGGGTTGTTCAGCCCGCCGGTCAGATACAACAGGATGGCCAGTTGCAGCAGGTCGAACAACACCATCAGGAAGTTTTCAAATTCGGACAGGCGCTTGTTGCGGGGAAACAGCAGGATCGCAGTCAGGTTCCCCATGACCGACACCCCGATCGCCAGATAGCACAGAGTGGCATCCAACTGGATGTCATAGGTCTGCTGCGCAACAGTAATGGCGGTGATCTGGCCGATGATCGCGACCCAGCGCAACAGGATCAGTGTGCGCAGCCGAATCCAGCTGCTGCGTTCCTGACCGCTCCATATTGTGATGTTGGAATTTGCCATCGGTCGATTATGTCCTGTTGCATCGGCTGAACTTCTTGATAGGTGTCCCGGCCGAAACGATCAACAACCCCTCTTTTGTCAGGATTGATGTCATGGTTCGTCTTTATGCCATCCTTGCAACCGTTGTTCTGGCCGTTGGCCTGGGCGCCATGTGGCTGCTGACGCGCGGCGCCGGCTCAGACGACGAGTTCGCACAGTGCCGGACCAGTCAGATCGCTGGCGGTGCGGCCGCAATCGGCGGACCGTTCGAACTGATCAATGGCAAAGGCGAAACAGTCACCGACAAGGACGTGATCACCGAACCGACGCTGGTTTATTTTGGCTACACCTTCTGCCCTGATGTCTGCCCGTTCGACATGTCGCGCAATGCCGAGGCCGTGGATATCCTGGCCGAGCGTGGCCAGTCGGTGACACCGCTGTTCATTTCGATCGACCCCGACCGCGACACCCCCGAAGTGATGGCGGACTACGCTTTCAACCTCGGCGGCAAAACCATTGCGCTGACCGGTTCGCCGGAACAGGTCAAGGCCGCGAGCCAGGCCTACAAAACCTATTACAAGGCCCATGACAAAAGCGATGAGTTCTATCTGGTCGACCATTCGACCTTTACTTATCTGGTCACGCCCGAGGATGGTTTCATCGAATTTTTCAACCGCGACGACACCGCCGAACAGATGGCCGATAAGGTCGGTTGCTTTCTGGACAAAATCTGAAGAACAACGGGTTGTTTGACCTTTGAGATGGCGCTGCTATTACTCATGGTTAAGCCAAAGGCGTGAAATAGCGGAAAGAACAGAATATGGCGGACAGCTCTGACCTCGACATCGGCCCCGATAAATCCCTGCTTTTGGTGGACGATGACGAACCGTTTCTGAGACGTCTGGCCAAAGCGATGGAGAAACGCGGGTTCGAGGTTGAAACCGCAGGTTCCGTCGCCGCTGGTCGCGCCATTTCCACCGCCCGCCCGCCCGCCTACGCCGTGGTTGACCTGCGGCTGGAGGACGGCAATGGGCTGGACGTGGTCGAGGTGCTGCGCGAGAAACGCCCCGACAGCCGGGTTGTGGTTCTGACGGGCTACGGTGCGATTGCCACCGCCGTTGCTGCAGTCAAGATCGGGGCGACGGATTATCTGTCCAAACCTGCTGATGCCACCGACATCACCAATGCGCTGCTTGCTAAGGGCGACGAGCTGCCCCCGCCACCGGAAAACCCCATGAGCGCGGATCGTGTCCGTTGGGAGCATATCCAGCGGGTCTATGAGCTGTGCGACCGGAACGTATCGGAGACCGCCCGACGGCTAAACATGCACCGCCGGACGTTGCAGCGGATTTTGGCAAAGCGCAGCCCGCGGTAGTGTCCCGCGAGTTGGATTCAATCTAACACAAGATTGTGTTCAGAGGATGCCGCTTAGGTCAGCTAAGCGGACGACGCGAGCGGACAAAGCAGTCATTCGTAGAATCTCTAAAGACGAAGATGCAAATGCGTGATAGCTCCAGATTATGGCCACGACATCTGCGCGAAATCGACCATCCATCCCTTATGCATTTGCGGTTATTGGTGTTCTTTTTGCTTCAATCTGTTTCGGGCTGGTTCCCTACTTCAGCCGCAGCCTGACCGAACAGGGTGTTGCACCCTATGCGGTCGCATTCTACCGCTACATTGTTGCGGCTCTTCTTCTGCTTCCTGTTCTCATCGTGCACCGAAAAGAATGGCCAGAGATCACTTGGGGTCTTTCAGCCGGAGCCGTTATGGGGCTTGGTTGGATCGGATATGTAACGGCGCTGGAGAAGCTGCCCGCATCGACAGTGGGTGTGCTTTACATGACCTATCCGGTGTTCACCTTAGTTATTGCTTGGGCTGTGTTTGGCGATGCACCCACGCGACGCGCAGTGTTGGCCGCTGGTCTGATTGTGGTGGCAGCTGTCATTGCTGGCTCGCCTGCGTCAGTGGCTGCGGAACACCTACCAACGCTGCTGCTATCCCTTGCCGCCCCATTTGGGTTTGGCTTCGGAATTTGCGTCCTGGTACACAGGTTGTCACGGATTACGCCGTTGGCACGTATCGCGTCAGTTTCTCTGGGGTCTGTACTGGGCCTCGCGCCGCTCATCCTTGGTGCTGAGGTTGGAGAGCTTCTCCCAAGGGAACAATCCGATTGGCTTTTCATTGTTGGTATTGGTCTGGTTACCGCTTTCGTGCCCCAGCTTATCTACACGATATGCTCACCTGTTATTGGGGCTTCCCAAACCGCGGTCGTCGGAAGCATCGAATTGCCCACGATGTTTGCCGTGGGATACCTTGCTTTTGGCGAAGCCATCTCTTTTCCTCAAGCTTTTGCATGTGCCTTAGTGCTGGGCGCAATCGCGATCACAAGAAGTAGAAAGACGCGCACCGTATCTACCGTGCTCGCAAAATCACCGAGGCGGTAGTATTGGGCTTAGAGCCGTCATTGGAAAAATTGGTACGCTATAAAAGGGCTATCAATGCCTCCTGCCGCGCCATATATGCCTCTCGGACCTCAACCGGCGGGCGCAGCGTAATCTCCAATCCCTCCATCACCGCCTTGTCCGGACGTCCAAAGAATTTCGTCGCCTCAGCCTCGGAAAAGCCCGCGATCTGGGTGGCCTCCATCCAGGCGCTGATCTTGTCGGCTTTCTTGATCTGGCGTTTCACCGTTTTCGGCACTTCGGCGGGCAGTCCGAACCGAATGTGGATCGCCGCTGCCAGACGGTCATCCAGCGCGCCGTAATCGGGGCCGACGGCGGATTTTACGGGCGAGATCATATCTCCGATCACATATTCCGGCGCATCATGTAACAACGCCGCGAGCCGCCATTTCGCGGGTGTTTTGGGTGAAATCCGGCCAAAAAGCTCTTCAACCAACAGGGAATGTTCGGCTACGGAATAGGCGAAATCCCCTGCCGTTTGCCCGTTCCAGCGCGCCACAAAGGCCAGTCCGTGCGCGATATCTTCGATTTCGATGTCCACGGGCGTCGGATCCAGCAAATCCAGCCGGCGGCCCGACAACATCCTTTGCCATGCTCTGGGTTGTGTTGCCATTTTGCCATGCCCCCCGATGCCGGACGCGCTTGCGTCGCCTTTTTGTGCTATGATGTACCTGTCTGGATCACCAGCTGCCAACATTTTCTTGAGCATTCGTGCTTTGAACCTGCACGTATCGATCCCGACATATGGACTGAGGGGGGTGCTTACTCCTCCCAGTTGCGCCCCTCTCGAATCGAAACTTGAATCGAAAGGAGCTTGTTATGTTCAAACGCTTGTTCGCAATCGCCCTGACGTTTGGAATGGCTGCCACCGCGCCGCCCGCATTCGCCCAAAGCTGTGCGCAACGCGAGGATGTCATTGCCAAACTGCAGAACAGTTATGCCGAGGAACTGACCTTTGGCGGCCTGCAGAAAACCCGTGGCGCGCAATCGGTCCTGGAAGTCTGGTCATCGAAAGAAACGGGAACCTATACCGTTCTGTTGACCCAAGCCAACGGCATCAGCTGCATTGTGGCCGTCGGCACGGATTTTTTTGAAGCGATCCCAAAGATCAAGATTGATGGCACGCCAAGCTGATTTGAGGGCGTAAGACCTGTTTCCGCCTATCTTCGTTGCCACTTGCATAAAGGGATGCTAGTGGCACTCCGGATCAAAATATACCGGAGTGGAGTATCTGATGGCCGGGGACTACATCGTTAAGGACATTTCGCTGGCCGATTTCGGCCGCAAGGAACTGGATATCGCCGAAACAGAAATGCCGGGTCTGATGGCCCTGCGCGCCGAATACGGCGAAAGCAAGCCCCTGAAAGGCGCGCGCATTGTTGGTTCGCTGCACATGACCATCCAAACCGCTGTTCTGATCGAAACGCTGGTTGCGCTGGGCGCCGATGTGCGCTGGGCATCGTGCAACATCTTCTCGACACAGGACCACGCGGCTGCTGCGATTGCGGCGGCGGCCATCCCTGTCTTCGCCATCAAGGGCCAGACGCTGGAAGAGCACTGGGATTATCTCGACAAATCCTTCCTGTTCGAGGAAGGGCCCAACATGATCTTGGACGATGGCGGCGACGCGACGCTGTACATCCTGCTGGGCGCACGTGCCGAAGCAGGTGAGGACATTATCCCTGTTCCGGGTTCGGAAGAGGAAGAGGTCATCAAAGCTCAGATCAAGAAGCGGATGGAAGCAAGCCCCGGCTGGTTCACCAAGATGCGCGACCAGATCCAGGGCGTATCCGAAGAAACCACCACCGGCGTGAACCGCTTGTATCAGCTGGTCAAAGACGGCCATCTGCCGTTCCCTGCGATTAACGTGAATGACTCGGTCACCAAGTCGAAGTTCGACAACAAATACGGCTGTAAGGAATCGCTGGTCGACGGTATCCGCCGCGCCACCGACACCATGATGGCCGGTAAGGTTGCTGTTGTGTGTGGTTACGGTGATGTGGGCAAAGGTTCGGCCGCCTCGCTGCGCGGTGCCGGTGCCCGTGTGAAAGTCACCGAAGTCGACCCGATCTGCGCCCTGCAGGCGGCTATGGACGGTTTTGAAGTCACCCTGCTGGAAGACGAAGTTGCCAGCGCGGATATCTTCATCACCACAACCGGCAACAAGGACGTGATCCGCATCGAGCACATGCGCGAGATGAAAGACATGGCCATCGTCGGCAACATCGGTCACTTCGACAATGAAATTCAGGTGGCCAGCCTGAAGAACCACAAATGGACCAACATCAAGGAACAGGTGGACATGATCGAGATGCCCTCGGGCAATCGTCTCATCCTGCTGTCCGAAGGCCGTCTGCTGAACCTCGGCAACGCCACTGGCCACCCGTCTTTCGTGATGTCAGCCTCGTTCACCAACCAGGTTCTGGCGCAGATCGAGCTGTTCACCAAAGGCGACCAGTACAACAACGAGGTCTACATCCTGCCCAAGCATCTGGACGAAAAGGTTGCGCGTCTGCACCTGGATCGCATCGGTGTCAAGCTGACCAAGATGGATAACGAGCAGGCGGCATATATCGGCGTCAAGCCCGAAGGCCCGTATAAGCCCGAGCACTATCGCTACTGATTTCTGCACCTAGCAGAGAAGATACGGCGGCCAGTTTGGCCGCCGTTTTTCGTTTGTCCTCACCGAAGTGACGGAAAGAAATCCCCACGTCCTTGGGGTGTGAAATCCAGAATGTTCCACAATGGCCACGCCACGTCGACATGCCGGGGATGCCAGTCGCTTGGCTCAAAGAACAGCTCCGAGCTCCAGAAATGGCTAATGCCGTCATGGTCGCGCTGAAAGACATTCAGGATCGGCAGTTGGCTGCCGTCCTCGGACTCGGCCAGATAATCGCGCTGATAATCCGTGCCTAAGGCTGAATAGAGCGGCAGACTGCCCCATCCCATATCCGCTTTCAGTTTCGCCAGTTTTTCACAGGTGTTCTGAGCCACAACGGCAAATGCAGTTTTCTGGGAAATATGCGCGACTTGCCCATTCAGCCCATCCAGAAAGGCTGAACACATCGGGCAGGGAGATTCGGCATTGGGCCCGTACATAAGCGAATAAATCGCCAAGGTGTCATGTGAACCGAACAAAGACGAAAGCGGCGCTGGCGCGCCATGCTCTGCGCGGAACGCATAATCCTGCGGGATGGCCCCGCCTTTGGGCAAGCTGCGCCTCTGGCTTGCAACGTTTTCGATCTGGGCACGCAGCTCGGCTTCGGCCGTCAGCAGTGTATTTCGGGCGGCTCGGTATTGTGGGCTTTCATTGGGTAGTGACACGGGCATGGCGACCTCCTGATCCCGGAAAGAACATAATATTTAACATTATTGTTAAATAAAGAGAGGTCAAAATCAAGCCCCAGATCAGGCAGGACTGGGCCTAAGGGGGAATGCTGCGGATTTTTCCCTTTGTGCATTTTCCGTGGCTGGTTACCGTGTCTTTGGCGCTGGAGTGGCCAAAAACACATTCGAACCAGGAGACGACTATGGGAAAACGCGACGAGCTGATCGCCAAATATGCCGAGGACCTGAAATCCAAATGCGGTGTGGACGCCGATATGGATCTGTTGACCAAAGTCACCATTGGCTGCGGCCCCGCGATCTATGATGCCGACGCATCGACCGTCGCGGCAACTCAGGAAGGCGAGCTTGAAACGGTGAAGAACAATTTCCTCATTAAAAAGCTGGGCCTGTCCGATGGTCCGGAGTTGATGGAAGGTATCAACAAGGTTCTGGAAAGCTATGGCATGTCCGAGCGCAACAAGTACCGCGCAGTCGTCTATTACATGCTGACCAAGCATTTCGGCAAAGAGTCGGTCTACAGCTGATCCTGCCACACTCTTTGCGACGCCCGTCAGATTGCTGGCGGGCGTTTTCAAATTTAAGCACTTGCCGTTTGAACTGCGCACATCAGATCGGTTAGTGTCAGAACGTGACCAGGACGGTCAGAGCCAAAATTTCCATACGCGTGTGGTGAGTTGGGAGCACGCGGGGTAGGGAAGGTTCTGAATCCGTCAGGATCTTCCCTTTTTTCATAAACTGCTTTGAGATCAACAGTATCGCCGGATAGGCTCGGCCGATATTCAAAGTTGTTTGTGAGGGCTCCATGTCATTCAAGAACCGAACCAGCCAAGGCAAACCGGGCGTATCGATCAAAGAGACGGGAAGTTTCTTTGCCGGTGGGCGCCGGGTGACACTCTCCGGTCAGCCGGTTCAGCAAATTCAAGTGGCGCGGAACGCACCGGCCAGAACAGTCGACATGAACGGGGATTACGTCACAGGGCAATGTTATGTTCAGTATCTTCTTCAATCCGACCCAAAATTTGATGCGCCGCTCATGTTCTGGCACGGGGGCGGTATGACGGGCGCTACGTGGGAATCCACACCGGACGGTCGCACTGGGTGGCACAACTTCTTTCTGAATGCAGGCTTTGACACCTATCTTTGCGACGCGGTTGAACGCGGACGGGCAAGCTGGTCGCCTTACCCGCAGATCTACAAGGACAACCCGGTCTTTCGCACCCAAAATGACGTCTGGACCATGTTCCGGTTTGGGCCTGCGGGTGCGTATAGGTCAGAGGATACCGCCAGACACCCTTTTGACGGGATCAGATTTCCACTGAACGCGTTGGATACGCTGGGTGCACAACTCGTGCCGCGCTGGACGACGCATGCGGAAATGACACTCGATGCGTATTATCAGGCGCTTACCCGGGTCGGTCCGGTCTGGCTCATCGCCCACAGCCAGGGCGGCAATTTTGCGTTGGAAGCCGCCGCAGTACATCCGGAATTCTTCAAAGGAGTCGTTGTCATCGAGCCGGCCTCGGCACCCCCAACCATAGGGAAGGCCGCGCAAATACCGCATCTGTTTGTCTGGGGCGATTTCATCGACAAGTTTGCGATCTGGACTTCATACCGCGCGAAGGCAGATCAGTACGTGGATCAATTGCGATCAGACGGAGGGTCAGCTCAGCTGCTGGACCTTCCCAGTGAGGGGATCACCGGGAACACACATGTGATGATGATGGACGAGAACTCGGACCAGATCGCCGCTCTGGTGCTTGATTGGATCAAGAAGGCGGAGCAATCCGCGTAAGCGAATTGCTCAGTCCGCCTGCGTTTCCCCAAGCGCGCAGATCACCTGCCATTCCACGTCGCTGACAGGTTGCACGGACAGGCGCGAGTTCTTCACCAGCACCATCTCTCCCAGACGTTCGTCTGCCTTGATCTGGTCCAGAGCGACGGGGGTTGTGAAGGGGCGCACCGCCTTGATATCCACGCATTCCCAACGCTCGTCGTCGGTGGTGCTGTCGGGATGCGCCTCGGCACAAACCTCGACAATACCGACAATCGCCTTGTCCTTTTGCGAGTGGTAAAAGAACCCGCGATCACCGACTGCCATCTGCCGCATGAAATTGCGGGCCTGATAGTTGCGCACGCCGTCCCATTCTTCGCCCGCATCCCCTTTGGCAACCTGCTGGTCCCAGCTCCAGGTCGATGGCTCGGATTTGAACAGCCAGTATGCCATCAGCCTATAACCTTCTTCCACGCAATCAGGTCAACCGACTGGAACAACCCGGCTTTGGCATAAGGGTCATTGTCTGCCCAGTTTTGCGCGGCGGCCATATCCTCGACCTCAAGAATGATCAGAGAGCCGATCATCGCGTCACCGTCCAGCAGCGGGCCTGCCTGCGAAACCACGCCGGTTTCCTCGATATAGGCGAGGTGAGCCGCGCGGTTGTCCAGCCGGGTTTGCAGCGCGCCGTCTTTATCACGGGCAATAAGGGCGATCAGCATGTTATTCCTCCTTCAGGGGTCGGTTGAGCAGGGTTTTGATAGCTTCGGTTACACTGTAGGCACCGCTGCTAAGGTCCGCCACTGTTGTACTGATAGGCATGTCGAGCCCTTCGGCGGTGGCAATTTCCGTCATGGCGCGCGCAGTGGCGACGCCTTCGACAGTGGTGTGGGTATCAAACTGGCTATTCTGGCCCAGAGACAGGCCATAGCGGTAGTTTCGCGACAAATCGGACGAACATGTAAGGACGAGGTCGCCCAAACCAGACAGCCCCATCAAGGTGTCGGGCCGCGCGCCTCGCATCAATGCAAACCGCTGCATCTCGGCAAACCCGCGCGTCATCAGAGCGGCGCGGGCACTATCCCCCAAGCCTGCCCCAATGGCAGCACCGCACCCAATGGCCATGACATTCTTCAGCGCGCCGCCGAGTTCCGCCCCAACAATATCTGTTGTGCGATAGAGGCGCAGGTTGGCAGTGGTCAGGTCGTGCTGAAGGATTGGACTCAGCGCTTCATCGGCACAGGCCAAGGTCAACGCAGTTGGCAACCCCCGCGCGATGTCGTCCGCAAAGCTGGGTCCGGTCAGCAGCGCTGGGCGCGCGTCTGGGATTGTCTGTTGGATGACCGAGATGGGTCCCAAGCCGGATGACAGCTCAATGCCCTTACAGCAGGCCACCAAAGTCTTTCCGGCCAGAACCGAAGCGTGTTCTTGTAGGGCGCCGCGCAATTTCTGCATGGGCACCGCGACCAACAGGATGTCGCTTTCGGCGGCCCGCCGGATGTCCGACGTCACCGTGATTTCCGCGGGCAAAGCCACACCCGGCAGGCGCTGGGTGTTCTCGCGGCTGTCCTGCATGTGCCGGGCCTGATCCGCGTTCCGAGACCACAGCGTCACAGGCCTGTTCCCGCCCAGAGAAATGGCCAGGCTGGTGCCGAATGCGCCGGATCCCAGAACCGAAACGCTCATGCCTTGGCCCCTTTCTTGCCGCCGCCCAACATGGAGGGGCTGGTCTTGTCCAGGGGCCAGCGCGGGCGGGCGGTCAAGTCCAGCCCATCGCGCGCACCGGTGCGAAAACGTTCCATCCCGGCATAAGCGATCATGGCGGCATTGTCCGTACACAGGCTGAGCGGCGGCGCAGTAAAGCGTGCGCCTTTTTCGGCGCAAACAGTCTCTAACGCAGCCCGAATTGCCGAATTTGCAGCGACTCCACCGGCGACGGCAATGACCGGGTCTGCGGGGTTTTCCTTGAGATACGTATCAATCGCACGGCGGGTTTTCTCAGCCAGCGTGTCCACGATGGCTTGCTGGAACCCGGCGCACAGATCGGCGCGGTCCTGACGGGTCAGGCCGCCCTTTTCAGCAACGATCTGGTCCCGCATCCGCATCAAAGCAGTTTTCAGCCCCGAGAAGGACAGATCACATCCCGGCCGATCCAGCAGAGGTCGTGGGAACCGGAATCGCTTGGGATCACCAGATCGCGCTTCGGCCTCTACCGAAGGACCGCCGGGTTGCGGCAGACCCAAAAGGCGGGCGGTTTTATCGAACGCTTCGCCGGGGGCATCGTCGATTGTTCCGCCCAGGCGGGTGAATTGCTCGGGCCCGTGCGCGATCAGGTATTGGCAGTGCCCGCCCGATACCAAAAGCATCAGGTAGGGAAACGCGATACCGTCGGTCAGGCGCGGTGTCAGTGCATGACCAGCCAGATGGTTCACGCCGATCAGGGGCAGACCGGTCGCGGCGCTCAGCCCTTTGGCACACATGACGCCGGATATCACGCCGCCGATCAGGCCTGGCCCGGCGGTCACGGCGATCGCGTCCATATCGGCCAGCGTCAGACCAGCAGCCTCCAGCGCTTGAACCACACAGATATCCAGTTTTTCTGCATGCGCGCGTGCAGCGATTTCGGGCACGACGCCTCCAAACGCGCTGTGCAGCTCGGTCTGGCCGTGAACGACCGACGACAACACCTCGGCACCTGCGCCATCGGATTGACGCACGACAGCGGCGGCCGTGTCATCACAGCTGCTTTCCAATCCAAGTACGGTAAGTGTTTGCACCATAGGCCTGATCCGTTGCATCATGACACCCAAGCGGGGTATCACCCTGCGCGGACGCAAACAATCCCAAGGCCGAAGGCCCCGCCATTGTATTTGTTGATGACCCGCCCTCGCGCCGCCTCTGAGAGGTTTGTTGCGCAATTGCCGACCCGCGTCAGGTCTCGGGTCGAAGTGATCTATTCTCCGATTCTCGAGATTCGACCCCTGCGGGTTGAGATCAACACCAAAGGTGTTCGGGGTTTGATCTTTACCTCGGCCAATTCGGTCAACGCTGCGGCCTCACTTGGCGTGAGGCGCGATTTGCCCGCCTTTTGCGTAGGCCCCGCGACTACCGGAACCGCAAAAGGGGCCGGTTGGGGTGCTGCGATGGCCGGCAACACTGCCGAGGAACTGGTGGCCTATCTGCTGAAACACCGGCCCGAAAGTCCCCTGTTGCATCTGCGCGGAGAACACACGCGGGGCAATGTCGCGGGGCGTCTGACCGAATCGGGTCTGACGGTTCACGAAGAGGTCGTTTATCAACAGCGCCTGTTACCGCTGACATCCGAAGCTGCCGCCGCGGCCGCCGGTGACAGGCCCGTAATCGCGCCGCTTTTTTCGCCCCGTACAGCGCGACAATTTGCCGAGATTTGGGCCGGACCGGCCCCCTTGTGGTTGGTTGCCATCAGCGAAGCGACGGCTGAGCCCCTTAATTCCTTGACGTATGAGCGTCTGAAGATTGCCAAAGAACCCACGCCCAAGAAAATGCGGAAAGCCGTTAAAAAGCTTGTGAAACATGCGATGCGGGTTGAGGGTGGAGAGGCCACCGATTAACTTAGAGTGGCCTGTTATTCATGTGAAATTGGATTCGATAAGGGGAACGTCGCGGTGGCTCGTAAGAAAAAAACCGATCAAAAGCCGGTGGAAGACCCCAAGTCGGACGAAACGGTTGAATTGACCTCGCAACCTGAAGAGACGCCTGTTGACGCGGATGTACCGGTAGACGAGGCCCTTTCCGAAGCCGAAGCCGAAGCCGAAGCCGAAGCCGAAGCCGAAGCCGAAGCCGAAGCCGAAGCCGAAGCCGAAGCCGAAGCCGAAGCCGAAGCCGAAGCCGAAGCCGAAGCCGAAGCCGCGGCGATGGAGTCAGCCCAGGAAGAATCGGTTGCGCGCGAAGAAGACGCGCATCGCGATGAGTTGCCAAAGGAAGAAAAGCGCAGTGGGTTCGTACCGGCCCTGCTTGGCGGTGTACTTGCAGCGGGGATTGGGTTTGCCGCTGGCAGCGCAGGCCTGTTCGGGTCGAGCGATACGGACGCACTTGCCACGCTTGAAGCCAAACTCAATGACCAATCCAGCCAGATCGAAGCGCTGACGAAATCCCTGTCCGACACGTCTGATGTGGACAGCAAAATCGCTGCGCTAACCGATCAGGTCACTCCGCTGGGCGCCGAGCTAACTAATTTGAAATCCAGTCTTGATGGTCTGGCAAGCAAGATTGACCCGCTGGCGAACCGTCTGAGCGATCTTGAAAGCGGCGCGCTAACGCAGGGCGCGTCCCCAGAGGTGTCGGCAGCCTTTGAGGCCGAACTGAAGAAACTGCAGGATTCACTGGCGGCGCAGCGGGCCGAAGTGGAAAAGATGGTGTCGGATGCACAAGCGCTCGAAGCAAAAGCCTCGGCCGAGGCGTTGGCTGCGCATAATGCTTCGATCCTGTCGCAATTGCACGGTCAGTTGGACGCCGGTCAGCCCTATGCTGATCTGGTTGCGGAACTGACGGCCGGTGGTGTTGATGTGCCACAAGCGCTGTCCGCCCCGGCGAGTGAAGGCGTTGCGACGCTGTCAGCTCTACGGGCATCATTCTCGCCTGCCGCACGGGCGGCGCTGGCCGATGCGCGGGACGCAACCAAAACCACAGGATTGGTCGCTTTCCTGCAACGCCAGACCGGGGCGCGGTCGGTTACGCCACAGGAAGGTGATGACACGGATGCGATCCTGTCGCGCGCTGAGGCCGCCCTGTCCAGTGGCGATGTTGCAACCGCTCTGACCGAACTTAAATCCCTGCCCGAAGCGGCGCAGGCGGCCATGGCTGATTGGGAGCAGGCAGCACAGACGCGGGTTTCCGCGGTAGATGCTGCCAATGCGCTTCAGCCTAGCGTGAACTCGAACTAAAGGACCTGCCATGCTGTGGTCACTGCTTAAGATTCTTGTTTTTGTTGCGATTATTGGCCTTCTGGCCATCGGCGCCGGGCTACTTATGGAAACCAGCGGTGGTGTGCAGATCACGGCCGGTGGCACTGAATATACGCTTGGGCCTTTGCAGTCGGTCATCGCGCTGGGCATTCTGGTGTTTGCCATCTGGGTATTTTTCAAACTGCTCACGCTGCTAATTGCCACGCTTCATTTCCTCAACGGTGACGAAACCGCACTGTCACGCTATTTCGACCGCAGCCGCGAAAAGCGCGGGTATCAGGCGCTGGCCGATGGGTTGATGGCGCTGGCATCGGGCGAAGGGCGCGTTGCTATGAACAAAGCGACCAAAGCTGAAAGACTGCTGAACAAGCCCGAATTGACCAACCTGCTCGTCGCGCAGGCCGCCGAAATGAACGGCGACACCAAAAAGGCGGCGGACACCTACAAGAAGCTGGTGACAAACAACGCGACCCGCTTTGTCGGGGTGCGTGGCATCATGAAACAGAAGCTGGCTGAAGGTGACGACGAGACAGCGCGCAAACTGGCCGAGAAAGCGCTGGCGATGAAACCGCGCCATGAGGAAACACAGGATATTTTGCTGGGCCTTCAGACCAAAGCGCATGATTGGGCAGGGGCACGCTCGACCCTGACCGCCAAGCTGAAATCCGGTCATCTTCCGCGCGACGTGTTCAAGCGCCGTGATGCTGTGCTGGCGCTGTCAGAAGCCAAGGGCATTCTGGATGAAGATGCCACAATCGAACAACGCGAACGCGCGATTGAGGCGAACCGCCTGTCCCCTGACCTGGTGCCGGCGGCCGCAATGGCCGCGCGTGCTTACATCGAAAAGGGCAAACCGCGCTACGCCACCAAGATCTTGAAAAAAGCGTGGGAGGTGCAGCCGCATCCCGATCTGGCACATGTTTTTGCCGAGATTGTGCCGGATGAAACACCCCATGAGCGGATCAAACGTTTTACCGCGCTGACGCGTATTCACCCGGAAAACATGGAAACACGCCTGATTCTGGCCGAACTGAACATCGTGGCCGAAGATTTTCCCGAAGCGCGCCGCGCGCTGGGCGATGTGGTCGAAAAGCAGGCGGATGCGCGTGGTTACACTCTTATGGCGGCCATCGAACGGGGCGAAGGGGCCTCGGATGCCGTGGTTCAGGGTTGGTTGGCCAAGGCACTGAACGCACCACGTGGGCCGCAATGGGTCTGCGACAATTGTCATGACATTCAGCCCGAGTGGGCTCCGGTTTGTCAGAACTGCGGCAGCTTTGACACGCTCAGCTGGCAAACGCCGCAAACGCCCGAGATTGCCACCGCAACGGGTGTCCACATGCTGCCTCTGATTGTTGGCGCGTTGGAAGATAAGGCTGAACCTGAAGCCGAGCCGGAAGCGGCCGAGGTCGAAGAGGCAGATGATTCTGAGGTCATCGAAGCCGAGGTTGAACCCGTCCGGCCCGATGTCGAGCCTGCGGTCGAAAAACAGGCCTGAACCGTTTATTCCCGGCCGACCCGACTGTCGCGAATACCTAGGTGATTGCGACAGAGGTCGGGCGCGGCCAAATCTTACTCCTGGGACGTGGTCTTGACGTAGGTCCAGCGGTATTTGGGCGGAGTAGGCCCTTTGTTGCGTCCGCCTTGCTGCGTTTGCTCCCACGCATGTGCCAGTATTCCAACTGACCGGGACAGGCAGAAAAGACCACGCGCAAGGGGCGGTTCGAACCCAAGCTCTGCGTATATCACGGCAGTGGCCCCGTCGATATTCATCGGGACGGGCTTGCCCTTGCGCCGCGCAAGTTCGGCTTCGATATCCAACGCGATTTGCCTGAAGCGCCCATCGCACGCACCGTTCTCAACAGCCTCGGACACTAGCGCCATCAACCTTGGCGCGCGTGGATCGGTTGGCGTGTGAAACCGATGGCCAAAGCCTGGCAGGATCTTTCCGCGTTCGGCGATCCAGTCGTCCAGTGCTGTGCCCAAACCGCCCGCGTGGGTGCCGACGAAATGATACAGTTCAACCGCCTGCTCACCCGCACCACCGTGGATGTCGCCCAGCATGTTCACCGCGCTGGCCATTGCGTTGTTCAGAGGAAGCCCGCAGGTCACCGCCATTCGCGCTGTCGCGATTGAGGGCGCTTGCGGCCCATGGTCCACGGCTGCAACGAGTGCCGCTTCGAACAGTCTTCCTTGCGCAGATGAAGGGTGGTCGCCGCGAACCAGAAACCAGATCATTTCGGCAAAGCTCAGTTTGCCGATCAGGTCCTCGATCGGTTCGCCGCGTAAAGCGATGCGGCCGGGTTCCATGTCGATGATGGATGTTCGCCACCAGTCGGAAACGTCGCTCATATCACGCCTTCCTTTGCCAACTCCGCGATCTCGGGCGCGGATAGGCCAAGTTCCGACCAGATTGCAGCGTTATCCGCCCCCAGTTTGGGCGGCGCGGTCTGCGGCATGTTTCGTTGTCCGTCCATGACCACAGGGCTGCCGGCCAGCTGCATGTCCTCGCCATGTACCTGCAACGTACCAATCAACCCGCGCCCGGCCAGTTGTTCGTCCGCCAAAGCCTCGGGGACTGTCTGGACCTGCCCGGTTGGCACACCTAGGCCGTTCAGTTCGGCGACCCACTCGCTTGACGGGCGTAGTTTCAAGGATTTCTCCAACTCGCGCCTCAGCGCATGACGGTTTCGTTTGCGATCCTCACGCGTTGCGTAATCCGGGTTATCCAGCAAGTCCTCTCGTCCAAGGTGCCGGGCAAGGGCCTGCCATTGCTCATCCCGATTGGCGGCGATGTTGATCGGGCTGTCGAATGTGGCGAACGTGCCGGAGGGGGCTGAGGTCGTGTTCTCGTTGCCATGTGCGCCGGGCGTCACGCCGCCTACAAGGTAGTTGGACACGACCCAACCCATAGTCGAAATGACGGCCTCGGACATGGCGATATCCAGAAAGGCGCCGCGGGGTTTTGCGTTCAACGCGGCACTCACCGCGAAGGCGGCTGTGAGCCCACCAACTGTGTCGGCCAGCGGATAGCCGACACGATAAGGCGCTGTATCCGGTGCGCCGGTGATCGACATGACACCACTGATCCCTTGCACAATCTGGTCATAGGCCGGGTCATCCCGGCGTGGTCCGTTTTGTCCAAACCCGCTGATTGCGCAGTAGATTAATGCGGGGTTTTCAGCGCGCAGAACCTCATACCCCAGACCCAGCCGGTCCATGACGCCGGGCCGGAAGTTTTCGACCAGCACATCGGCCGTCTTCACTAGTTGTTTGAGCAGAGCTTTTCCCCGGCTGGATTTCATATCCAGCGTGACCGATTTCTTCTGTGCGTTCTGCGCCAGAAAGCTGACGCCCATACCGGCTTTGTTCCGGTCGGGATCAGCCCCCAAAACGCGGGCCAGATCACCGCTGCCGGGGCGTTCGACCTTGATCACCTCGGCCCCCATCAGCGCCAGTTGGTAACAACAATACGGGCCCGCAAGCACGTTTGTCAGATCAAGGACCCGAACACCCCAGAGCGGTTCAGTCGCCATCCGCCACACCTGCGGCCCGGGCCCGTGCACGACGTGCACGGTAGCTGGGCAGCAGCACAAGCAAGGCAGCGATCACCAGCAGCCCCAGGGTCATCGGACGTTCCCAGATAAAGGCGATGCCGTCATAAAGCTGCATCGACCGCGCAAAGTTATCCTCCATCATGCCACCGAGGATGAAGCCGATCAGTAGGGGGGCCAGCGGGTAATCCGCGAATTTCAATGCTGTCGCGCAGACACCAAAGCCCACAAGGATCAGCAATTCCGTCGCGTTGTTCTGCCCGATATAGGCCCCCATCAGAGTGAAGAACAAAATGAACGGGATCAGGTAGTTACGCGGAACGGCCAGCACCTTGGCGATATAGGGAATCAGCGGTAGGTTCAGGATCAGCAGCACGAGGTTGCCGATGAACATCGACATGATCACCGCCCAGAAGATCTGAGGTTCGTCCACCATAAGCCGGGGACCGGGTGTCACGTTTAACGCAATCAAAGCGCCCAACAGGATCGCTGTTGTCCCGGACCCTGGAATACCCAGCGTCAGCAAGGGAACAAACGATCCGGTACAGGCTGCGTTATTTGCCGACTCGGGCGCGGCCAGACCTTTGATCGAACCCTTGCCGAACTCTTCCTGCTCTTCCTTGGGGGCGATGTTCCGTTCGACCGCGTAGCCAAGGAAGCTTGCGATGGTCGCACCTGCGCCGGGCAGGACGCCAATAAAGAAGCCCTGTACGGATTGGCGACCGATGACCGGAGCGATTGCCCTGGCCTCGTCTTTGGTTATGCGCAGATCCTTGATTTCGCCGTCGTCGCCTTTCAAATCCTTCGGTTTGAGCACCAGAAACAACGCCTCGGGCAGGGCGAACATCGCCATGGCCAGGGTGATGAAGCCAAACCCGGATTGCAGGTCCATGATCCCCATCGTGAAACGCGGCAGGTTGAACAGTGCGCCTTCACCGACGGTGGCCATAATCAGACCCAAGGTCGTCATGATGATGGCCTTGGCCACCTGTCCCGAACCCGCAAAAGCGGCAATGGCCGAAAGACCGACCACCATAAGTGCGAAGTATTCGGCGGAGTGGAACAACAGCGCGACGGATGACAAAGCCGGTGCAAAGACCATCAGCAATACCGCGCCCAGCGTACCGCCTGCGAAACTGGCGATCGCGGCGATGGTCAGCGCCTTGCCTGCCTTGCCTTGCCGGGCCATCGGATAGCCGTCAAAGCTCGAGGCCACGGTACCCGCGACCCCCGGCGCGTTGAGCAGAATGGAGGAGGTCGACCCCCCAAAGATCGCCCCATAGTAGACACCGGCCAAAAGGATCAACGCGGCAGATGGATCGCCCATCGAAATCGCGACCGGGATCATGATCGCGATGATAGACATCGGGCCCAAACCCGGAAGCATGCCGATGAACGTGCCGATCAGACAGCCCGCGATGACCATCAGCAGGTTTTGAATTGAGAATGCCGTTTGCAGGCCGATCAGAAGTCCTTCTAGCATGTCAGCCTCCGAACACGCCCGGCAGGGGACGCATGTAAATTCCAAGAACTCCCTGAACCAGATACCAGACCGATCCGGTTGCAATGAACGCGACAGGCAGCATGATGTGCCACTTGCGTTCGCCCAAGATGAAGGATCCGAGGATCAGGAAAGCAGAGGTTGAGATCAAGAAGCCGACAGGGCGCAAGCACAGGGCGTAGACAACCATCAGCACCAACAGCGAGATTGCCTGACCAAGGTGGTACTCACCCAACCGGCGGTAATCGATGTCGGCCTCTTTGACTTCGCTTTTCTCAAGGCCAAGCAGGATGATCACACAGGCAACCACGCCCAGAACCGACAGCACTTTGGGAAACGTGCTGGGCCAGATGGGGTTTCTCTGCATGAAAGGAGGAAGACTTCCATCCATCGTGAACCAGGCGGCGTACCCGTATGTCAGGCAAACACCCAGTAAAACAAGCGCGATCCAGCGATCCAGCGCCATAGCGTCCCCTCCCTTTTTTTGTTTATTGGGGACGGCAGAGCGACCAAACGCTCTGCCGCAGATTGCTTTAGAGGAAGCCCAGCTTCTTCATCAGATCGCTGATCTGCTGTTCCTGACTTTCCAGAAACGCTTCGAAGTCGTCACCCGAGTTGTGGATGTTGACCCAACCGTTACGGGCGCGAACTTCTTCCCACTCGGGCGTGTCGTACATCTTGGCGATGGCTTGCTGATAGGCGGCCAACTTGTCTTCGGGCAGGCCGGGGGCCGCAAAGAACCCGCGCCAGTTCACGAAGGTGGTGTCGATACCTTGTTCCTTCATGGTTTGGGCGTCAGGCGCAGCGTCCACGCGTTCTTCGGAGGTAACACCGATGATTTTGACCTCACCCGCGTTGGCCAGATCGACAGCTTCCGAGAAACCGGTCGACAGCGCCGCGATTTCACCCGACAGCAGGGCCGCCATAGCTTTGCCACCCGCGTCATAGGGTATGTACTTTACGCCCAACGCATCCTTGCCGGCGGCTTCCATAACCATCGCTGCAACCAGATGGTCCATGCCGCCCGGAACCGAACCGCCGCCGATTGCGGTTGCACCGGGATCAGCGTCGTAGGCGGCCAGCAGATCGGCCATCGAGTTGATCGGGCTGTCCTTGCCCACAACAATCGCCGCGTAGTCGCCGATTGTGCCCGATACCAGCGTCAGGTCGCGGAAGTTATGCGGGAACACGCCGGTCAGCGAGCGGATCACGATAGGGGTCGAGTTGACCATCAGCGTGCCGTGGTTGCTGTCGGCGTTTTCGATCAGATAGCCGATGGCCTTGCCGCCACCACCGCCCGACATGTTCTCGTATGACGCCGTCCCAACAAGGCCGGCATTGGTCAGCGCCTCGCCGGTTCCGCGTGCGGTTCCGTCCCAGCCACCGCCGGCGCCGCCGGGGATCAGAAAGTGGATGCTGTCGACGACTTCCTCGGATGCAGCAGGTCCAACGAGACCAATTGCGGCAACAGCTGCGATCAGGGCCCGACGGCCCAGGTTAAATGTTGTCATTATGTCCTCCCATTTGACAACCGGCCGCTCAGCGGCACAGATTATCCTGCACCTAAACACGCCAACCTGACATCAACCTGTCATGTGAAAAGAAACTGTTAGCCGCCCATGAAATTTCTGCTTGTCGAAGACAATCTCGACCTCGCGAATGCGATCAGTTCTCGTATGCGACTGGACGGTCATGTCATTGATCATGCAGCGAATTTAGAAGATGCGCGCGCCTTCGTTTCGATCGAGGAATACGATCTGATTCTGTTGGACATCATGCTGCCCGATGGGGATGGGCGCGAGTTCCTCAGACAGCACCGCGCAAGCCGTTTGGACACGCCGGTGATCGTTCTGACGGCGCGCAGTCAGGTTTCGGATCGAATCGGCTCGCTTGATCTGGGGGCGGATGACTACGTGACGAAACCTTTCGATCATGCCGAGCTTGAGGCGCGCTGCCGCGCCGTTTTGCGTCGCAGGTCCGGAAGCGCGAAGTCGACGATCGAGATTGGCGGAATTGTTTTTGATCCGGTGGCGGGCCATTTGACGGTTGATGGCGATACCGTATCTCTCCGCAATCGCGAACTGAGAATGATCGAACTGTTCATCAACGCGCCGGGGCAGGTGTTTTCAAAGCAGAAACTGGCGGACAGGTTGTTTTCATATGACGACAATGTCTCGGACAACGCGATTGAGGTCTATGTCGGTCGACTGCGCAAACATCTTGAGAAGTCAGGTATGAAAATCACCACTCTGCGCGGGTTGGGTTACAGGTTGGATCATGACGACTAGCCCAACCGTTTCCGGATCGCTGCGAAATCGCCTGGTTTTGACCCTGATCGGAGGGGCGGCGATTCTGGCCATTCTTCTGTTCTTTACGGTGCGCAGCTATGCCGCAAAGGTGGCTCAGCAGGGTCAGGATGACATATTGGGGGCCTCGGTGACGTCCATCCTTGATGCCGCCGCGCTCAGGGACGGCCAGCTTGAGGTGGACATTCCCTATGCCGCGTTTTCCATGCTGACCACTCCGTCGGACGATCGGGTGTTCTATGCCATTTTTCAGGACGGCGAGTTCCTGTCCGGATACGAAGACCTGAGCCTTGCGGAAGGTCCCGTCGAGGACCGATGGACATTCCGGACCGGCGAGGTGCGCGGCGAACGTATCCGGCAAGTCAGCGCCAGCCGGACGTTGGTCGGGTTGGGACGCCAAACCGAGATTGAGGTTGCGTTGGGGCAAACTCAGGACGCGCTGTCGGATACTCTGGATCAGATTTCACGCAACGCAGCCTATCTTGGGATCGGTTTCTTTCTGCTGACTGCGGCCTTGTCGTTCTGGGTGACGTCCACAACGATCGGTCAGTTGAACAAACTGACGACCTCGGTCACGCGCAGAGGTCCGCAGGATCTGAGTCCATTTAGGAAACCCGTGCCGAAAGAGATGGCGCCGCTGGTAATGTCGCTGAATTCGCTGATGGGTCGCCTCGATCAGTCGCTGAGCCAGTCCGAGGACTTTATTGCCGAGGCCGCGCACCGGGTGCGGACACCGCTGGCGACTGTCAGATCTTATGCCGAGGCCACCCTTCACCGCGTCGAACGCGAAGACAACCGCGAGGCGCTGAAGGCCATGGTGCGGGCCATCGACGAAAGCTCGCGCGCGGCGGGGCAGTTGCTGGATCATGCCATGATTACCTTCCGGGCGGACCATCTGGAGCGCGAGGAGATCGATCTGGTCATCCTGATCCGTGAACTGGTTCAACGCCTGAACCCGATTGCCGAAATGAAAGAGTTGACACTGTCCCTGACCGGTGAGCCGTCGGTTCCCTATTCGGGCGACCCGATCCTGATCCAGAATGCCGTGCGGAACATGATCGATAACGCGATGAAATATGCGCCGTCCGACAGCACTGTCGAAATCACGATCATCGCGCATCCGGACCCGCAGATTCAGGTGCGCGATGCAGGTCCCGGCTTTCCGCCTGACGAAATCGACACGCTGACGCGCCGGTTCGAACGTGGTCAGAACGCGGCAGGGACCATCGGGTCCGGTCTGGGGCTGACGATCGCGCAGGACGTGGCGACCGCGCACGGAGGGTCATTGATCCTCAAGAACCGCTCGAAGGGGGGCGCATGCGTTATCTTATCGCTCTAGTCGTATTACTTCTTCCCTTTGCCGGGTGGGCCGATGATTGGGAAGATCGCCTGATCTTTAACGAAGGCGCCGAGGGTCCGCGCCTACGTGTCATCTCCAGCACCGATACGGTTTTGTTTGCCCCCGTGATCGAAGGGTTCGTGGCCGAAAACCCCCTAATCAGTATCGAATATCTCGTCTCTGGCACCGCGGACATCAACCGGCGGGTTCGGGCCACGCCCGAGGCGTTCGATGTGATCATCTCCAGCGCCATGGACTTGCAGTTGAAATTGGCAAATGACGGGTTTGCCCTGCCGATCGAGGACGTCCCGGCGCCAAGCTGGGCGCAGTGGCACCACAGCTTGTTTGCCTTCACCTCGGAACCGGCAACCATTGTGATCAACCGCGCCGCTTTTGAGGGGCAGCCGATACCACAAACCCGGCAGGGACTGATTGAAGCTTTGCGAGAACGACCCGAGGAGTTTCGGGGCAAGGTCGGCACTTACGATGTCCGCCAGTCCGGTCTGGGATATCTGTTTGCAACGCAAGACGCGCGCGCGTCCGAGACCTATTGGCGGCTGATGGAGGTCATGGGGGGCTTGGACGTGCGCCTTTATTGCTGTTCGGGCGAAATGATCAATGACCTTGCGGACGGAACCATACTTGTTGCCTACAATGTTCTTGGGAGTTACGCGGCTGTGCGCGCCGAAGGAAAGGATGCCCTTGAGGTCGTGCTGCCGTCAGATTTTCAAACCGTTATGATGCGTACGGCCATGGTCTCGAAAGCGACGGCTGAACCACGCGCGGCGGAAATGTTGTTGCGTTATCTTGTGGCCGAACGACCTGCCGTGGCCGAAGGGAGCAGCCCTCTTCCCCTCTTGCAGCCAAGTACCGGAGCAAATGGGCGAGAAACGATTAGCCTCGATCCCGCGTTGCTGACGTTTCTGGACGGTTTGAAAAGAACAAAGTTCCTGTCCGCCTGGGAAGATGCGGTCATTCAGTAAAGCCGTTCTGATGGCGGCTGCGGAAGTACAAGGCACAGATCAGACAAGGCCCGTCATTCTGGCGGCAATCGGTTTTCCTGTCCAACATACAATTGTCCCAATCAATTCCGTTTGCTAACGTCGCTTTCGCGTCGGGGAGGGCGCGCAAACCCAAATGCTGGACTATTCGCATAACGCCTTGCTTGTTGCGGCGTCGCTGGCCGTGGCGATGATGGCTGGATTCACCGGGCTTTACCTGACGCATGGGGCGTCCAAGCTGGACGATCAGAAGCGCAAACTAGTCGTCGCGCTGGCCGCGATCATTCTGGGCGGCGGAATCTGGTCAATGCATTTTGTGGCCATGCTTGGGCTGCAACTGCCGATCTTGTTTTACTACGATGCGCTGATCACCCTGATTTCTGCGTTGGTTGCGATCCTGATGGTCGGTCTGGCGCTGCTGATCCTGCATTTTCGCCCGCGCACGATGGGGACAATTTTTGTCGCTGGGGTGATCGTGGGTCTCGGCATCGTTGTTATGCATTATGTCGGCATGGCCGGGATGGAGTTGTGTCGCCCCGTGTACACGGCATGGGACGTGGCGATTTCGACGCTGGCGTCGGTTATTCTGTCGGTGCTGGCGATCTGGGTGGCCTATGACAATCGTACGCAACGCAACATTTTGCTGGGGACGGTGTGTTTCGGGCTGGCGGTTTTCACCATGCATTTCGTCGCCACCGGTCTGACCGACTTTGTCGCAAGCGACGCTGCGGGCCGAGCTGGGCCCGCGTTGAACAATCAGGTGCTGGCGATGGGCGTGACGGTGGCCGTATTTCTGATCTGCGGTGCATTCCTTTTGACCGGCATCACCTTCATCGAACCCGCGCCGTCGCCGGCAGCTCCAACCACGGCTGAACCCAGCCCTGCGCCTGAGCCCACTGCGCTTCGCGCAGGCGTTCCGTTCGAGCGGGAAGGTCAGACGTTCTTTGCCGAGCCCGCGCGGATTGCCGCGATCCGGGCAGAAGGGCATTACACTGTTCTGTACATGGGTGCCGAGAAGCTGTTTTGCCCATGGTCTATCACTGAGGCCGAAACAAGGCTCCAACCTGATGGGTTCTTACGGGCGCATCGCAGCTATCTGGTGAACCCAAAACATGTCTCGAGTTTTGAGCGCCACAAGGACAACGGCACCTGCTATTTTGACGGGGTCGACGCGTTGACCAAGGTTCCGGTCAGCCGATCCCGTCTGACGGACATTCGCGAGGCGCTGGGCTTGTAATCGCAGCTCGTGCAGCTCATTCGCATTTCGTGAAACAAGCCGCGCCCCCCGTTTCCGCTGACTGGAATGGCTGACTTCAGCGTTCTTTCCTTACCCATAGGTCCCCCAAGGCATACCGCTCGGACCCAGGGAGGAAAAACATGATACCAGCCGGTTTTGAGTATCACCGGCCAGGCGACATCGCCTCGGCCATCGGCATTCTACAAGAGCACGGAGATGAAGCGCGCGTGATCGCGGGCGGGCACAGCCTGATCCCCATGATGAAACTGCGCATGGCTGAGATGGGCCATCTGGTTGATCTGCAGGCCATCGAAGAACTCAAGGGCATTGAGGTCGGCGCGGACACCGTGACACTTGGCGCGATGGTGACACAGCACGAGCTGATCACGCATTACGGTTTGGCAGAGGCCATACCGTTGATTCGTGAAGCTGCGCTGCAGATCGCGGACCCGCAGGTACGTTATATGGGTACTGTTGGCGGCAACGTAGCCAATGGCGACCCGGGCAATGACATGCCGGGCTTGATGCAATGCCTTAACGCCACGTTTGAACTGTCTGGTCCTGATGGCGCCCGCAGTGTCGACGCACGGGACTTCTATGAGGCCGCGTATTTCACCGCGCGTGAGGATGAGGAAATCCTGACCCGGATTTCGATCCCCGTGCCGGGCGCGGGCGTGGGTCAGGCCTATGAAAAGCAGAAACGCAAGATCGGCGACTACGCGACCGCGGCGGCGGCTGTGATGGTTGGCAACGGTCGGGCTTCGGTTGCGATGACCAATCTGGCGGATACGCCGATCTGGTCCGAAAGCGCAAGCAACGCGCTGGCTGACGGGGACATCAGCGGCTGCGTCACCGCGATGCTGAGCGCCATCGACCCAGTCGCCGACAATCGCGGGCCTGTCGAGTTCAAGAAACACGTGGCCGCCGTGATGCTGCGCCGCGCCATCGACCGTGCGCAAAGCCGCGCGGGTTGAGGGGAGGAAACAATGTCGAAAATGCACGTAAAACTCACCGTGAATGGCAAACAGGTCTAAGGACTGGCTGAGCCGCGCACACTGTTGATCCATTTCCTGCGGGAAGATCTGAAAATCACCGGCCCGCATATCGGCTGCGAAACCAGCCATTGCGGGGCTTGCACGGTGGACATTGACGGTAAATCCGTCAAATCCTGCACCACCTTCGTAGCGCAGGTGAACGGTGCCGATATCACCACTGTCGAAGGGCTGACCAATGACGATGGCAGCCTTGGCGTTCTGCAGGAAATGTTCCGCGAACATCATGGGCTGCAGTGCGGTTTCTGCACACCGGGGATGATCACCCGCGCGCACCGCTTACTGCAGGAAAACCCAAACCCGACCGAGGAAGAAATCCGCTTTGGTATGGCCGGCAACCTGTGCCGCTGCACCGGGTATCAAAACATCGTCAAGGCGATCTCGGCCTCGGCTGACATGCTGAAGGCTCAGAAGGAGGCCGCGGAATGAACGATCAAACCATGACCCCCGAAGAACGCGCCGCCAACCTCAAAGGGATGGGCAGCTCGCGCAAACGCGTTGAGGATGTGCGCTTTACCCAAGGCAAGGGTAACTATGTCGATGACATCAAGCTGGATGGCATGCTGTTCGGCGCTTTCGTCCGCTCGCCCTATGCGCACGCTCGCGTTGTCGGTGTGAAGAAAGAGGCCGCGCTGGCCGTGCCAGGTGTTGTTGCCGTGTTGACAGCCGAGGATCTGGCGCCGCTGGGTCTGCATTGGATGCCGACGCTCGCGGGTGACAAGCAAATGGTGCTGGCCGATGGCAAGGTTCTGTTTCAGGGCCAGGAAGTCGCCTATGTCGTTGCTGAAAATAGGTACATCGCGGCGGATGCGGCTGAACTGGTCGAAGTTGATTACGAAGAACTGCCCGTTCTGACCGACCCTTTCGAGGCTCTGAAATCGGACGTTGTCCTGCGTGAAGACCTTGCGGGTCAGACCGAAGGCGCCCACGGGCCGCGCAAGCATCACAACCACATTTTCACCTGGGAACAGGGCGACAAAGATGCGACCGAAGCGGTTCTGGGTGAAGCCGATGTCGTGGCCGAAGAGATGGTTTATTACCATCGGACCCACCCATGCCCGTTGGAGACATGCGGCTGTGTCGCTTCAATGGATAAGGTGACCGGCAAGCTGACGCTCTATGGCACCTTCCAGGCCCCGCACGCGATCCGGACCGTTGTGTCCCTGATCTCTGGCCTTGCCGAGCACAATATCCGGGTGATCAGCCCTGATATCGGCGGTGGCTTCGGTAACAAGGTTGGTGCCTATGCCGGCTATGTCTGCTCGGTCGTCGCCTCGATTGTCACCGGCCAGCCGGTGAAATGGGTCGAGAACCGGATGGAAAACCTGATGTCCACCGCCTTTGCGCGTGACTACTGGATGCAGGGCAAGATCGCCGCGACCAAAGATGGGAAGATAACCGGTCTTTGGTGTCATACGACAGCGGATCATGGTGGATTTGACGCCTGCGCCGACCCGACCAAATTCCCGGCCGGGTTCATGAACATCTGCACCGGGTCCTATGACATCCCGACTGCTTATCTTGCTGTGGATGGTGTCTACACCAACAAGGCACCGGGCGGTGTGGCCTATCGTTGCTCGTTCCGGGTAACCGAAGCTGCCTATTTCATCGAACGGATGATCGAGGTTCTGGCCATCAAGCTGAACATGGACGCGGCCGAGTTGCGTCGTATTAACTTCATCAAGGCCGATCAGTTCCCGTACCAGTCCGCGCTGGGTTGGGAGTATGACTCGGGTGATTATCACACTGCGTGGGATAAGGCGTTGAAGGCCGTGGATTATGAAGGTCTGCGGGCGGAACAGGCGCAGCGGATCGAGGACTTCAAAGCCGGAAAGACCCGCAAACTGCTGGGCATCGGCTTGACGCATTTCACCGAAATTGTCGGGGCCGGACCGGTCAAGAACTGCGATATCCTCGGTCTGGGTATGTTCGACTCCTGCGAAATCCGCATCCACCCGACCGGCTCCGCCATCGCGCGGCTGGGGACGATCTCTCAGGGTCAGGGCCATGCCACGACCTTTGCCCAGATCATCGCCAGTGAGATCGGCTTGCCTGCCGACGATATCACGCTGGAGGAAGGTGACACCGACACCGCGCCTTATGGGCTTGGGACCTATGGGTCTCGGTCGACACCTGTGGCCGGTGCGGCAACGGCGATGGCCGCCCGCAAAATCCGCGCCAAGGCGCAGATGATCGCAGCCTACTTGCTGGAGGTGCATGACGACGACGTTGAATGGGACGTGGACCGGTTCTCAGTCAAAGGCGCGCCAGAGCGGTTCAAGACCATGAAGGAAATCGCCTTCGCTGCCTACAATCAGGCAATCCCAGGCCTGGAACCCGGTCTGGAGGCTGTCAGCTACTATGACCCGCCAAACATGACCTATCCGTTCGGGGCTTATATCTGCGTCATGGAGATCGACGTGGATACCGGCGAATGGGACGTTCGGCAGTTCTATGCGCTGGATGATTGCGGCACCCGGATCAACCCGATGATCATCGAGGGGCAGGTTCATGGTGGTGTGACCGAAGCGCTGGCTATCGCGATGGGCCAGGAAATTGCCTATGATGAGATGGGCAATGTTAAGACCGGTACGTTGATGGACTTTTTCCTGCCGACCGCATGGGAGACGCCGAACTTTACGACCGATCATACGGTGACGCCATCTCCGCACCATCCGATCGGTGCCAAGGGCGTGGGTGAAAGCCCGAATGTCGGTGGCGTGCCCGCGTTCTCGAACGCGGTACATGATGCATTCCGCCCGTTTGGTCTTGTTCAGAGTCACATGCCGCATGACCATTGGCGTATCTGGAAGATCGCCAACGGTTTGGGAATGCATGGGTGATAAGGTTCGAACCGGTGACACCGGTCCGATCGAAGCGAGGGGGCTCTGCCCCCTCGAACCCCCGGGATATTTTGGGCCAGATGAAGATTGGATCCTGGATTGACTTTTACTGATGTACAGTGCGGGTTGGCCGCGCAAGGATATGTCGCCGATGATCGGTTGGCTATGGCGTTACATTTGGCGCAGCATCTCGGGCGACCATTGCTGCTGGAAGGTCCCGCTGGAGTGGGAAAAACCGAAGTGGCCAAGGCTTTGGCGGGGTGGCAGGACGCCCGGCTGATCCGGTTGCAGTGCTATGAAGGACTGGATGCCAGCCACGCCATTTACGAATGGAACTATCAGCGTCAACTACTAGCGATCAGAGCGAGTGAAGCGCAGGGTGGAACGACCGAAGCACAACTGTTTTCGGACGCGTACCTTATGAAACGACCTTTGTTAGAGGCTATTTCGCAGGATGCCCCGCCGGTTCTGCTGATTGATGAAATCGACCGGTCGGATGAGGAGTTTGAGGCGTATCTGCTGGAAATTCTTTCGGACTTTCAAATTACGATACCGGAGCTTGGAACGCTAAAGGCACGTTCGCGCCCCACCGTTATCCTGACGGCGAATGGGACACGAGATCTGTCCGACGCGTTGCGGCGTCGGTGCCTGTACAGTTTCCTCGATTACCCGTCACGTGAAACGGAAATGGCGATCCTGAAAGCCCGTATGCCCGAAGTTGAAGGGTTGCTGGCGCGTCAGATTATTGGCGTCGTGCAGGCATTGCGCAAAGAGGATTTGGAAAAGACCCCCGGCATCGCCGAGATGTTGGATTGGGCGGCGGCCCTTTCGGGGTTGGGTGTCAACGACATGGCGCAATCCCGTGAAGAGGTTCAAGCGACCCTTGTCTGCCTTCTGAAAACCGCAGCCGACTATGACGCTGCCCCGCCCGAAGTGATGGATCGCCTGATTGGAAAGGTGGCGTGATGCAGGTCACCCGATTCCCCTCTCGCGCGTCTGGTTTGGCGGATCGCATGTCCGGCTTCATCGCGCATTTGCGTATGAACGGAATGCGCGTCGGGCCGGCTGAAACCGGGGATGCATTGGTTGCTTTGGCGGGGATTGAGGCGACGGATGTCAGACAGGCCCAGCAGGCGCTTTGCGTGTTGCTGGCCAGCGACGCCGACGATTGGCGGCGGTTCGATGACCTGTTCGAAGCCTATTGGTTCAACACCGGCAAGCAACGTACGGGAACCACCCAAACGGCTCATGTACGGGTTCAATCCGCCAAGCCGATGATCTGGCAGCAGGAAAGCCAGGATGTTCAGGAAGCCGATACCGCAACGGATCAGACCGCCGCACCTGATACCGGCGACGGGGAGGCCGTGGGGAGAGACGGGAAGCTTATCGCAACCCGTACGGCCAACCTGTCGCGTCGGGATTTGCGCGAGTTGATGGATGAAGACGCGCTGAGGCAGACCGAGCAAGCCGCAACCGCCATCGCGCGCGCTATTCGCGACCGGCGTTCGCGAAGGCGCAAACAGGCGCTGCGAGGGCCTGCTTTGGATATGCGCCGCATACAGCGGGCCAGCCTTGCGCGGGGCGGAGAACCAATGGACCTGTACCGTCGCGCCCGTCCGCCGCGCCCGATGCGTATTGTGGTGTTATGCGATGTCAGTGGATCGATGACGGTCTATTCGCGGGTTTTTCTGGCCTTCCTCAAAGGCCTGATTGGCAGTGGAACAGAGGCGGACGCTTATCTTTTTCATACCCGCCTGATGCGCGTCACGGATGCGCTGCGCGACCACGACTCGTTACGCGCGGCAGGGCGGTTATCGCTGATGGCCGAGGGGTTTGGTGGTGGCACTGACATTTCGGGCAGTCTTGAGCAATTTCTGAGTGGATATGGAGCGCGTGCTCTGAACGGGCGGACCGTCGTTCTGATTCTGTCCGATGGCTATTGCAGTTCCGATCCGCAGGCGCTGGGCGACGTTTTGGCGCGCGTTCGTCGTAAGGCGCGACGGATCGTGTGGTTAAATCCGCTGAAAGGCTGGCGCGACTACCAACCCATCGCCGCCGCAATGCAGGCCGCAGAACCGCATTTGGATGCGCACCTGCCCGCCAACACGCTTGAAGCGTTGGCAGCGCTTGAGCCGCAATTTCGAAAGCTGTGAAAGGAACTCTCATGGCCAGTTTCGACATATTCGACACAATTGAACAGCTGCGCAAAACCGACGAAGCCTTCTGCGTGGCCACAGTGTTGCGCACAGCAGATGCAACCTCGGCCAAGGCTGGGGGTAAAGCTGCGATTACAAAAAACGGACAAATCCTGGGGCATCTGGGCGGGGGCTGCGTTCAACGCGCGGTTCGATCCTCGGCACAGCAGGCGCTGGCCAGTGGCGAACCGCAGATGATCCGGGTCAAACCTTCGGAAAAGGTAGTGAACATGACCGACTCTGACGGCGTTCAGACGTTCAAAAGCGGATGCCCGTCCGGTGGCACGGTCGATCTGCTTGTGGAACCCTATCAGCACGCCCCGCGTCTGGTGATTTTTGGAGAATCACCGATCGCAACGGCTTTGGCGGCGCACGCGGCGCTGGCCGGGTTCCGTGTCTGTGTGAGCGAAGGTGCAGAGACAGACGAGAATCTCCAACTGTTCACACCAGAAACCATAGGTGACCTGGGGATCGAGGCGCGGGATTTCGTCGTTGTCGCCTCGCAGGGGCAAGGGGATGCCGCTGCTTTGGCTGCTGCTCTTCAAACGGACGCTGCCCGTGTGTCGATGGTCGCCAGTCGCCGCAAAGCGGATACGCTGACTGCAAAACTGATCACGCAAGGCCTGGACCCGGTGCGGGCTGCGCAGCTCAAATCGCCAGCAGGGTTGGATATCCATGCGATCGACCCGCATGAAATCGCCGTGTCGATCCTCGCCGAAGTTGTGCTTTGGCGAAACAGTGACAAATCCAAAAAGGAGTCCCATGATGAGAAACGTGCTTAAGCGCTTGCGGTCGCTATGGCCCGCGCGTCCCGAACAAACTCCGCAAGAGGCGACGGAAACCGCGCTTCTGGTTTACCCAAGATGTTGTTGAACAAAGGAAATATGAATGGAACTGAGTGACGAAGTTCGCATCGCTGCCCCGCGGGACGTGGTGTATCAGGCGCTGAACAACCCAGATATCCTGCAGGAGTGCATTCCGGGTTGTGAAGAGCTGATCCAAAACTCGCCCGAAGAACTAGAGGCCAAGGTGGTTCTGAAAATCGGGCCGGTCAAAGCACGTTTTGCAGGTGCAGTAACATTGGACAACTCCAATGCGCCCGACGGGTTTTCGCTGACGGGCGAAGGCAAAGGGGGTGCTGCCGGGTTCGCCAAGGGCGGCGCAGACGTGACGCTGACCGAAGACGGTGATGAAACCGTGCTGGCTTATACCGCCAAGGTCGACGTCGGTGGGAAGATCGCCCAATTGGGCAGCCGGTTGATCGCTGGCACTGCCAAAAAGCTGTCGGGCAAGTTCTTCACCCGGTTCGGCGAAGTTGTTTCCGAACAATCGGTCACCTGAACGCAATGGCCGGGCTGGCCTTGCCCGGCCCGAATCCCACTAATACCGGTCAACATGAACGCAATTATTGCGGTCACCAAGTACAGTTATTCGAGTTTGAGGGATTTGGTGCCCAGGAGAGGACTCGAACCTCCACGTCCATACGGACACTAGCACCTGAAGCTAGCGCGTCTACCAATTCCGCCACCTGGGCAGGTGTCGTGGAGGGGCGTTTAAGCCTACTGGCGGGGAGGGTCAACCAGATTCGGGAAGTTTTTTGAAAGTTTTTTTGACCCATCTGGATTCTGCTTGAATTGACGGGTTTTTTCGCCGGCGCGCGGCGTTATTGCGCCTTGTTTGACAAGCCGCAGAGCGGTAGATCGGATCAGGACCTATCAGCAGGAGCCCACTCATGTCCAAAATGGTCACGATTTTTGGCGGATCCGGATTTGTCGGCAGATATATTGCTCGGCGCTTGGCGAGCGAGGGATGGCGCGTCAGAGTCGCGGTGCGGCGACCCAATGAGGCAATGTTCGTCAAAACCTACGGAGTTGTCGGCCAGGTCGAGCCAATCCTGTGCAACATTCGCGACGATGCCTCGGTGGCTGTGGCGATGCACGGGGCCGACGCGGTTGTAAACTGCGTGGGCGTGTTGAACGAACTGGGCAAAAACGCATTCGATGCAGTTCAGGCTGACGGGGCCGAGCGGATCGCGCGCACAGCTGCCGAGCAGGGCATTTCCCGGATGGTGCATATTTCAGCCATTGGCGCGGACGCTGAATCCAACAGCATGTATTCACGGACCAAAGCGCATGGAGAGGCCGGTGTACTGGCCAATATGCCGGGCGCAATCATCATGCGACCGTCGGTCATTTTCGGAACCGAGGATCAGTTCTTTAACCGTTTTGCCGGGATGACCCGTATGGGCCCGTTCCTGCCTTTGGTCGGAGCCGAGACAAAGTTCCAGCCCGTTTATGTGGACGATGTGGCGAAGGCCGCGGTTCAGGGCGTTCTGGGCCACGCTGAGCCCGGTGTGTATGAACTTGGCGGGCCCGAGGTGAAAACCTTCCGCGCGTTGATGCAGCAGATGCTGGACGTGATTCACCGCCGCCGTGTTATCGTCGGAATCCCCTTCTTCGCAGCCCGGATCATGGCGGGCGTGCTGGACATGCTGAAATTCGTCAGTTTCCAACTGTTCCCGAACCACATTCTGACACGCGATCAGCTGAAGAACCTGCGTCGCGATAATGTGGTGTCCGATGGGGCCAAAGGGTTTGCTGATCTCGGGATCGAACCTGCGACGCTGGAATCCGTGCTGCCGGATTACCTTTGGAAATTCCGCCCGTCGGGTCAGTATGATGACATCCAGAACTCGGCCAACAACCTGCGGACCTGATCAGCTGTAGGCAATCACCAGCAAGACGGCACCAAGGATCACGCGATAAATGACATAGGGCGTGAAGCTGACGCTGCGCAGAAGGCGCATCATCAGGGTCAATGCCAGCAGAGCCGAGATAAAGGCAAAGAGCGCCGCGATAGCTCCGTCTCGGGCCAATTGGGCGTCTGCTTCGCGGATCACGTCGACCGACAGCAGAACGCCAGAGGCCAGAATGGTCGGGATCGACATCAGCATTGCAATCCGTGCGCCATCCTCACGCGTGTAGCCCAATTGCCGGGCGCCCGTGATCGTGATGCCTGACCGGGACGTCCCCGGTATCAGCGCCAAAACCTGCCACAAACCCATGATCAGCGCGTCGCGCAGGCCCCAGTCGCCGGCTTCTTTGGTTTGGGGGCCTTTCTGATCCATCCAATACAGCACAAGACCAAACCCCAGCATCGTCCAACCGATAACGGCCATCGAACGGAATGACTCGATCAGGCCGGTTTTGTATAAAATGGCCCCGGCGATGACAGTTGGGATCGTGGCGATGATCAACCCCATGGCCAGCTGCGCCTGCGGAGTGTCGACACGGCCCGTCAGTGCTCGGGGCAAGCCGGCAATGGCCTGTTTCACGTCGGACCAGAAATAAAGGATTACGGCACCCAAAGTGCCCACATGCACGGCCACGTCGATGGCCAGCCCCTGATCGTCCAGCCCGGTCAGGCTGGGCAAAAGGATAAGATGCCCAGACGAAGAGATCGGCAAAAATTCGGTGATACCCTGAATAATTGCCGCGAGAATCAATTGAAAAAGACTCATCTGCCCTGCCGCGTAATCGTTACGTCTTGTTTGGGTTCAATGGGTATAAGTGTGCCGTCGAAAAGAAAAGCGCGCATATAGGTCCGAATCGGAACTAAAAAACGCAATAAATTCCAACTCGGTTCAGAATTTCGCGGATTTTTTCCAAATTAGGTCAGTACAGTTGACTTTTCATCTGATTTCACATCTCGTAAAGAGACCCGACCAAGCCAATTCATGGAGTTTGACCCGTGGCCAAGCAACCGATGCTGAAATTTGTGCAGATCGACCGTGTCATGCCCGAAAAGCGTGCTGCAGAAGATCGCAAAGAAGATTTTGATGAAATCTACGCCGAATTCGCAGCCGAGAAGGCCAAGGAGCAGGCCAGTCGGTGCAGCCAGTGTGGTGTTCCTTATTGTCAGTCTCATTGCCCATTGCACAACAACATCCCGGATTGGTTGCGTCTGACGGCGACCGGGCGCTTGGAAGAGGCCTATCAGACCAGCCAGGCCACCAACACGTTCCCCGAAATCTGTGGCCGTATCTGCCCACAGGACCGTCTGTGTGAAGGCAACTGTGTGATTGAGCAATCGGGCCACGGCACGGTCACAATCGGGACAATCGAAAAGTACATCACCGACACCGCGTGGGACAAAGGCTGGGTCAAGCCAACGGCACCGGGTGCAGAGCGCGGTGAAAGCGTCGGCATCATCGGCGGTGGTCCCGGCGGTCTGGCTGCCGCCGACATGCTGCGCCGTGCCGGTATTCAAGTCACCGTCTATGACCGTTATGACCGTGCTGGCGGCCTGCTGATGTATGGCATTCCGGGCTTCAAGCTGGAAAAGGACATCGTTCAGCGCCGCAACGACCTGTTGGCCGATGGCGGAGTCGAGTTCGTGCTGAATTGCGATGTCGACGCCGCCAAGTTCGACGAAATCCGTGCCAAGCATGACGCCGTGATCATCGCAACCGGTGTCTACAAGTCTCGCGACTTGACCATGCCCGGAAGCGGTCTGAACGGGATTGAAAAAGCGATCGATTTCCTGACCGCCTCGAACCGCAAGAGCTTTGGCGACGACGTTGAGGATTTCGACAACGGTCGTCTGAATGCAGAAGGCAAGAAAGTTGTCGTTATTGGTGGTGGCGATACCGCAATGGACTGCGTGCGAACGTCGGTCCGTCAGGGCGCGACCTCGGTCAAATGCCTGTATCGGCGCGACCGTGCGAACATGCCGGGTTCGCAGCGCGAAACGCAGAACGCCGAGGAAGAAGGCGTAATCTTCGAATGGCTGAGCGCGCCCAAGGGCTTTACCGGAGACGACACCGTATCTGGCGTAATGGTTCAGAAGATGCGTTTGGGTCAGCCCGACGCGACAGGCCGTCAGGCACCGGAAGTGATTGAAGGCGCGGATTACGTCGAAGAGGCCGATCTGGTCATCAAGGCACTGGGTTTCGAGCCCGAGGACCTGCCGATGCTATTCGGCCAACCCGATCTGCCCGTGACCCGCTGGGGCACCGTCAAGGCCGCGTTCCAGACCGGCGAGACCGAGATGGACGGTGTTTACGCCATTGGTGACATCGTGCGTGGTGCGTCACTGGTGGTCTGGGCAATTCGCGACGGACGTGATTGCGCCGATGCGATCATCGACCGTTTCAACAGCAGGGCCGCCGTGGCCGCCGAGTAACCATCAGCCCAGCGACAGGAGCGTCAGAAATGACCGAATTGCAAGGCCAATGCATGTGCGGCGCGGTGACGGTGACCGCAACCCCTGCGCGGGATGCGCTGGGGGCGTGCCATTGCGACCAATGCCGCCGCTGGACCAGTTCGATGCTGGTGACATTTCCGGCGCAGCCCGGCTATGCCGCCCTGGGGCCGGTGAAGACTTTTACCTCGTCCGACTGGGCCGAACGCGCCTTTTGCGAGGTTTGCGGTTCGGCCCTTTGGTACCGGATCACCCTGCCGGGCGAAATGCACGGCCAGACACAAATGGCGGCCGGCCTGTTTGAAAACGCAGCCGGAAACGACCTGAAACTTGAACTCTATATCGACAAAAAGCCCGGGGGCTACGCGTTCGAAGGCGAACGGAACCAGATGACCAAAGCCGAGGTCGAAGCCATGTATGCCCCGTCCGAAAAAGGAGACAGCCAATGACTAAATATGATGCCGATTGGGTGCGGGCCGAAGAAGCCAAACGCCAATGGATGGCGGAAAACGGTCTCTATTCCGAGGAAGAAGAGCATTCCTCCTGTGGTGTGGGACTTGTTGTTTCCATTGACGGAAAGAAAAGCCGCAAGGTTGTCGATGCAGGCATCGATGCGCTCAAGGCGATCTGGCACCGTGGTGCTGTGGACGCTGACGGCAAGACCGGCGACGGCGCGGGCATTCATGTACAGATCCCGGTGCCCTTCTTCTATGATCAGATCCGTCGCACAGGTCACGAGCCCAATCTGGATGAACTCATCGCCGTTGGTCAGGTCTTTCTGCCCCGCACCGATTTCGGCGCGCAGGAGCGGTGCCGGACCATCGTGGAAACCGAAGTTCTGCGCATGGGCTACTACATCTATGGTTGGCGCCATGTGCCGGTCGATGTGACTTGCCTGGGCGAAAAGGCAAACGCTACCCGCCCAGAGATCGAGCAGATTCTGATCTCGAACTCCAAGGGCGTGGACGAAGAGACGTTTGAGCGTGAACTGTATGTCATCCGTCGCCGCATCGAAAAGGCTGCCACAGCTGCGGGAATTTCGGGTCTGTATCTGGCGTCGCTGTCCTGCCGCTCGATCATCTACAAAGGCATGATGCTGGCCGAGCAGGTCGCCGTGTTTTACCCCGACCTGATGGACGAACGCTTTGAATCGGCCTTTGCGATCTATCACCAGCGCTATTCGACCAACACCTTCCCGCAGTGGTGGCTGGCTCAGCCGTTCCGCATGCTGGCCCATAACGGCGAGATCAACACGCTGAAGGGCAACATCAACTGGATGAAAAGCCATGAGATCCGCATGGCCAGCGGGACCTTTGGCGACTACGCCGAAGACATCAAGCCGATCATCGCAGGCGGATCATCGGATTCGGCCGCATTAGACTCGGTTTTCGAAGTTCTGGTGCGCGCCGGACGCTCAGCGCCCATGGCGAAAACCATGCTGGTCCCGGAAAGCTGGTCCAAGCAGGCGGTCGAGTTGCCACAGGCATGGCGTGACATGTACTCCTACTGCAACTCGGTGATGGAACCGTGGGACGGCCCTGCAGCCCTGGCGATGACCGATGGTCGTTGGGTTTGCGCAGGTCTGGACCGGAACGGTCTGCGCCCGATGCGCTATGTGGTGACCGGCGACGGCCTTGTGATCGCTGGGTCCGAGGCCGGAATGGTGCCGATCGATGAGGCCACCGTGACCGAGAAAGGCGCGCTTGGGCCGGGCCAGATGCTGGCCGTCGACATGAAGAAGGGCAAGCTGTTTCGCGACACCCAGATCAAGAACAAACTGGCCGCTGCGCTGCCGTTCGGTGAGTGGGTCGGCAAGATCAACGATCTGGATGACACACTGGCTGGTGTGACCGAAGCCCCGATCTTTGCAGGTGCAGAGCTGCGCAAGCGACAGATCGCGGCGGGTTATTCGGTCGAAGAACTGGAGCAGATCCTCGCCCCGATGGCGGAAGACGGCAAAGAGGCTCTGGCCTCGATGGGCGACGACACGCCCTCGGCGGTTCTGTCCAAGCAGTACCGGCCACTCAGCCATTTCTTCCGGCAGAACTTCAGCCAGGTAACAAATCCGCCGATCGACTCTTTGCGCGAGTACCGCGTGATGTCGCTGAAAACGCGGTTCGCCAACCTCAAGAACGTGTTGGATGAAGACAGCAGCCAGACCGAGATCGTCGTTCTGGAAAGCCCCTTCGTCGGCAACGCGCAATGGGACAAGCTTGTCGAAACCTTCGATGCGCCGCTGGCCGAAATCGACTGCAGTTTCGAGCCCGGTCAAGGCGCGCTGAGCGCTGCATTGGCTCGTGTTAGAGCCGAAGCAGAAGAAGCTGTGCGCTCGGGCGCAGGGCATCTGGTGCTGACGGACATGCACTCGGGCGAAGGCCGGGTTGCGATGCCGATGATCCTGGCGACCAGCGCTGTGCACTCACACCTGACCCGCCAGGGCTTGCGGACCTTCTGCTCGCTGAACGTGCGGTCGGCGGAATGTGTCGACCCGCATTACTTTGCTGTGTTGATCGGCTGCGGTGCGACCGTGGTGAACGCCTATTTGGCCGAAGACTCGCTGGCCGACCGCATTGATCGCGGCCTGCTGGACGGCACGCTGACCGAAAACGTCGCGCGCTATCGCGAGGCGATTGACCAGGGCCTGCTGAAGATCATGGCCAAGATGGGTATCTCGGTGATCTCGTCCTATCGCGGTGGTCTGAACTTTGAAGCCGTCGGCCTCAGCCGCGCCATGGTGGCGGAATACTTCCCGGGCATGACCAGCCGGATTTCGGGTATCGGTGTGACCGGTATTCAGACCAAGCTTGAAGAAATCCACGCCAAAGGCTGGGATAGCGGTTTGGACGTGCTGCCCATTGGTGGTTTCTACAAAGCGCGGAAATCGGGTGAGACCCACGCGTGGGAAGCGACCTCGATGCATATGATGCAGATGGCCTGCAACCGTGCCTCGTATGAGCTGTGGAAGCAGTATTCGGCCAAGATGCAGTCGAACCCGCCGATCCATCTGCGCGACCTGATGGATTTCAAACCGCTGGGCAAGCCAGTGCCAATTGAAGAAGTTGAGTCGATCACTTCGATCCGCAAACGCTTTGTCACGCCGGGGATGTCGCTGGGCGCACTGTCGCCCGAGGCGCACAAGACGCTGAACGTGGCAATGAACCGGATCGGCGCCAAATCCGACTCAGGTGAGGGTGGTGAAGATCCGGCACACTTCGTTCCGGAGCCAAATGGCGACAACCCGTCGGCCAAGATCAAGCAGGTGGCCTCGGGCCGGTTCGGCGTGACCGCCGAATACTTGAACCAGTGTGAAGAACTGGAGATCAAAGTCGCCCAGGGTGCGAAACCTGGTGAGGGTGGTCAGCTGCCGGGCATGAAGGTCACCGACCTGATCGCGCGTCTGCGTCACTCGACCAAGGGCGTAACGCTGATCTCGCCGCCGCCGCACCATGACATCTACTCGATCGAGGATCTGGCGCAGCTGATCTATGACCTCAAGCAGATCAACCCGCGCTGCAAGGTGACGGTGAAACTGGTGGCCTCGTCGGGCGTTGGCACGATTGCCGCTGGCGTTGCAAAGGCCAAGGCGGATGTGATCCTGATCTCGGGCCACAACGGCGGCACAGGCGCGTCTCCCGCGACCAGCATCAAATACGCTGGTCTGCCATGGGAAATGGGCCTGACCGAAGCGCATCAGGTTCTGGCAATGAATAACCTGCGGGATCGCATCACTCTGCGGACCGATGGTGGACTGCGCACAGGCCGTGATATCGTCATGGCCGCGATGATGGGCGCCGAGGAATACGGTATCGGCACCGCTGCCCTGATCGCGATGGGCTGTATCATGGTGCGTCAGTGTCAGTCCAACACTTGCCCGGTCGGTGTATGTACGCAGGACGAATCCCTGCGGGCCAAGTTCACCGGCAATGCGGATAAGGTGGTGAACCTGATCACCTTCTACGCGCAGGAAGTGCGCGAGCTTCTGGCCAGCCTCGGTGCGCGCTCGATTGATGAAATCATCGGCCGCGCCGATCTGTTGGCGCAGGTCAGCCGTGGCTCGGCGCATCTGGACGATCTGGACCTCAACCCGCTGCTGATCACCGTCGATGGTGCACATGACATCGTCTACAACCGCGACAAGGATCGGAACGCGGTGCCGGATACTCTGGATGCCGAGATCGTCCGCGACGCGGCCCGGTTCTTGAAAGACGGTGAGAAAATGCAGCTGTCTTACGCGATCCAGAACACACACCGGACCGTGGGCACCCGTGTCTCCAGCCATATCGTGCAGAACTTTGGTATGCGGAACACGTTCCAACCCGACCACCTGCATGTGAAGCTGCAAGGCTCGGCCGGTCAGTCGCTTGGGGCCTTTGCGGCGCCCGGTCTGAAGCTGGAAGTGTCAGGTGATGCGAACGACTATGTGGGCAAGGGTCTTTCGGGCGGCATGATCGTCGTGCGTCCACCGCAGGTCAGCCCGCTGAAGGCAGACGAGAACACCATCATCGGCAACACCGTCCTTTACGGCGCCACCGACGGCCACCTGTTCGCCGCCGGCCGGGCCGGTGAGCGGTTCGCAGTGCGTAACTCGGGCGCAACCGTAGTGATCGAAGGCTGCGGCTCGAACGGGTGTGAATACATGACCGGCGGGGTTGCAGTAATCCTGGGTGATATTGGTGCAAACTTTGGCGCGGGCATGACGGGCGGCATGGCCTATCTGTACGACCCCGAAGGCAAGGCCAAAGCGCTGATGAACATGGAAACACTGGTGACCTGCCCGGTGACCGTTGACCACTGGGAAGAGCAGCTGAAATCGCTGATCGAAACGCATCAGGCTGAAACTTATAGCCGCAAAGCCGCCGACATTCTGCAGCATTGGGATGTCGAAAAAGCCAACTTCCTGCAGGTCTGCCCGAAAGAGATGCTGAACAAGCTCAGCCATCCTCTGACCACCGAGGCAGCCGCTGTCCCGGCGGAATAAGCGGCCCGGCACCCTCTGATCAAAGAAACCCGCGTGTTACCTGAAACACGCGGGTTTTATCTATTTTCGACGAATTCTGTGTGTTTATTGCGTTTTTTTGCAGTTCGCGCCTAGCTAATGCCATAAATTATTCGGGATTTGCAGCCAAACTGCGTCCCAGCGTGATGAGCAGGCAGGAGCAGGCGCATGCCCACGACCTATACAGATCAGTTCTTTGAGCTGGATCCGGCGAACCCCGGTAACAACGGCACAGTTGTCGGGACGCCGCTGACGGTACAGTCTTTGGATATCGTGGATCAGAATGACAACGGCCTGGTCAACCGGTTGAACGGCGACTCGGTCGATGGGTCTGACATCACATCGACTTTTTTCAACGACATGGTGACGATCGAACTGAGTAATGGGACTCAGGTGACCTATACAGGGGTCACTTTCTATCTGGCCGATGGGCGCAGGGTCTTTACGCCCAATGGAAACCAGGTGCTGCAGAATGGAACGTTCGTCAGCTCGTCTTTCACGGATGTCAGCGATGACTTTGGTGACCCAAATGGATTTGGTTCCGTCGATATTGGCGGTGGCGATCTTGGCCCGCCCTGCTTCACACCCGGAACGTTGATCGATACGCCTGATGGTGCGCGACTTGTTGAGGATTTAAAGCCCGGAGATCTGGTTACGACCGCCGACAATGGCCCGCAACCTTTGCTTTGGATTGGCAAAATCACGGTTGAAGCCACAGGCAAGTTGGCCCCGGTCCGGTTCGCGGCTGGGGTATTGGGGCTGAAACACCCTCTGACGGTTTCGCCGCAGCACCGGATGTTGGTTGAAGACTGGCGCGCTCCTTTCCTGTTTGGCCATTCCGAGGTGTTGATCGCAGCCCATTGCCTTGTCAACGGCGACACCGTCACCCGCGTGGAAGGCGGTCAGGTCGAGTATATTCATCTGCTGCTCTCGCAGCATGAGATCGTTACGGCCAATGGGGCGAAAAGCGAAAGCTACTATCCGGGTCACGCGATTTCGCAGGCGGACAAGGACGTTCAGGCCGAAGTTCTGCGCCTGTTTCCGGAACTGGGTCGCCGTCGCCCCACTTTGCCGGAAACCGCCCGGCCGGTTGTGCGCCCGCGCGAGGCGCGGGCCATCGCGATATAAACCGTTCCAAACCCCGTCGCCGCGTCGTATAGCAACAGCATGGCAAAAAAAGCAGCGCGCAAGTCGAGCAGTAAAAATAGCAAGGCGTCAAAAACTAGGAAATCAATTGTCCCGCGGCTGCGTCTCTGGGCGACTCGCGTCGCTTTGGGCGCAGTGGTCTTTGTCGTCGGCTTGGTCCTTCTTTATTCGGTGATCGATCCGCCGGTGACCCATACGATCTGGTCCGAGTGGCGCCGTTTGGGCAAGGTCGAGCGGGATTGGATGCCGTTCGAAGAAATTTCTCCGATCATGGCGCGATCCGTTGTGGCGGCTGAGGATGCCAATTTCTGTCTGCACTGGGGCTTCGATGTCGAAGCCATCCGGGATGCACTGGAAGATGGCGGTAGCCGAGGCGCTTCGACCATTACCCAGCAAGTGGTGAAGAACGTTTTCCTGTGGCAGGGGCGTAGTTGGGTACGAAAAGCGCTCGAGACATTGATCACGCCTGTGGTCGAAATCTTCTGGAGCAAGCAGCGAATCCTCGAGGTTTATCTGAACGTAGCCGAAACCGGTCAGGGGCTGTTCGGGGTCGAGGCCGCAGCACAACGCTATTACGGCGTCAGCGCGGCCAATATGTCTCCGGTTCAGGCGGCGCGGCTGGCGGCAATCCTGCCGTCTCCACGTAACAGATCAGTCACGGACCCCTCGGTGCGCACCCGCCGCCGGGCGGCTGCTATCCTCGACGGAGCGGCCACCATCCGCGCAGATGGTCGCGCGGATTGTTTCGAGGATTGAAACCCTACGCCCCTCAAGGCTAAAGCTGGGGGGTATTCACTGGTTCGATTGGAAGCCCATGGCGCGTCTGTTTCATGTTCCCCTGTCCCCGTATTGCCGCAAGGTGCGCCTGTCGCTGGCGGAAAAAAAGATCGAAGTTGAGCTGGTCGAGGAACGATACTGGGAACAAGACCCCGATTTCCTGCGCCGTAACCCAGCCGGAAAAGTACCGGTTCTGCGGCTGGATGGGCAGGTCATGGCGGAAAGTGCGGCCATTTGTGAGTACATCGAGGAAACACGGCCCGAGCCTCCGCTGATGCCTAAATCCCCCGAAGCGCGGTACGAGGTGCGGCGTCTGGTAGGGTGGTTCGATGACAAGTTCCATCACGAGGTAACCTCGAAACTTCTGTATGAGCGGGTGAACAAGAAAGTGACCGGGCAGGGCTATCCGGACAGCAAGAACGTCAAAGCCGGGGCAAAGGCGATCAAGTATCACCTGGACTACATGGCGTGGTTGCTGGATCAACGTCGCTGGCTGGCCGGGGATCAGATGTCGCTCGCGGATTTTGCAGCTGCCGCGCATTTGTCGGCTTTGGATTATATCTCGGACGTGGATTGGAACCGCTCTCAGGCGGTCAAGGACTGGTACGCAAAGATCAAGTCGCGGCCTGCGTTCCGGTCAATTTTGGCGGATCAGGTGCCAGGGTTCCGGCCGCCGCCCCATTACGCTGATCTGGATTTCTGATAGGGTGTTGAGGGGGCTGTCTCCCCCTTATGGCCCCCTGGGTCAATTCACCCCCGAAGGTATTTTGGACCAGATGACGAACGGATCGGGTATGAAAGAAAAACTGGTGGCACAAGCGCTTGGCGAAGGATTTGTTTCCTGCCGGGTGTGTCGCCCTTGGGACGTGCCCGACGTACCACCTCGGTTAGAGGCGTTTCTGGAGGCCGGACACCACGGGCAAATGGGGTGGATGGCCGAACGAACCCATTGGCGTGGCGATCCGGCCGCGCTATGGCCCGAGGCCCGGTCTGTCATCATGCTGGCCGAAAGCTATACGCCCGAACATGATCCGACCGAAGTTCTGCAACACCCGGATAAGGCGGCGATATCCGTCTATGCGCAGAACAAAGATTACCACGATCTGGTCAAGAAGCGGCTGAAACGGCTGGCCCGCTGGTTGATTGCCGAAGCGGGTGGAGAAGTGAAGGTATTTGTCGATACTGCGCCCGTTCCGGAAAAGGCATTGGGTCACGCTGCGGGTTTGGGGTGGCAAGGGAAACACACCAACCTGGTCAGTCGGGATTGGGGGAATTGGGCTTTTATAGGGTCTATATTCACCACTTTGGATCTGCCCGCCGATATGGCGGAAACGGATCACTGCGGGAAGTGCCGGGCCTGCCTGGATGCGTGTCCGACAGATGCGTTTCCTGCGCCGTACCAGTTGGACGCTCGGCGCTGCATTTCCTATCTGACGATCGAACACAAAGGCCCCGTAGACGAAGAGCTGCGCCCGAAGCTGGGAAACCGGATCTATGGATGTGACGATTGTTTGGCCGCGTGTCCGTGGAACAAGTTTGCCGTCGCTGCGAGCGATATACGGTATGCCGCCCGCGATGATCTGAAAGCACCACCTTTGGCCGAGTTGGCCGTTCTGGACGACGCTGCGTTCAGGGCAAAATTCTCGGGCTCTCCGATTAAGCGAATTGGCCGGGACCGTTTCGCGCGGAATGTGCTGTATGCCATCGGCAACGCGCAGCGGCCTGATCTGAAGCCCATAGCGCAGTCGTTGGCCAATGATCCCGACCCGACAGTGGCGGATGCGGCGCGCTGGGCGGTGAAACGACTGCCATAAGTGCCGCAAACAGGCTGGACGTGTCGGTCCAAACCGCTACACCCGTGCTTAGCGAACAGGAAGGAGATCCCGATGGCGTTGGCTTTGGGGGTGGATACGGGTGGAACCTACACGGATGCGGTGCTGATCCGGGACGAGAAAGAGGTGATCGCCTCGGCCAAGTCCCTGACCACGCGGGCCGATCTGGCAATTGGTGTCGGTAAGGCGATTTCGGCGGTGTTGGATCAGGCACAGGTACGGCCGGATCAGATCTCGATGGCGTCTTTGTCGACCACACTGGCGACCAATGCGCTGGTCGAAGGGCAGGGCGGCCGTGTTGCACTGGTGTATATCGGTTTCAAGGACAGCGATCTGGAGAAACACGGGCTGCGGGATGCGCTGAAGGGTGACCCGGCGCTTGTGATTGGCGGCGGACATAGCCATGCCGGTGGTGAAGCTGCACCGTTGGACACCGCAGCGCTCAAAGCTTTCCTGGCTTCCCATAAAGATGTCTCCGGCTTTGCGGTTGCCGCGCAATTCGCCACAAGGAACCCGGCGCATGAGTTGGAGGCCGCTCGTATCATTGGTGAGAAAACCGGTGCTCCGGTAACCTGTTCACACCAGCTTTCTGCAAAGTTGAATGGCCCAAAGCGCGCGGTAACGGCTGTTTTGAATGCGCGGTTGATCGGGATGATCGACCGTCTGATCGGGCGGGCACAGGATCGGTTGATCGATCTGGGTATCACCGCGCCGATGATGGTTGTGCGCGGCGATGGCGCTTTGATGAGCGCGGAACAGGCGCGAGAGCGGCCGATTGAAACCATCCTCAGCGGGCCGGCGGCCTCGATCGTTGGCGCAAGCTGGTTGACAGGGGTCGAGAACGCACTGGTGTCCGATATTGGTGGCACGACAACTGATGTCGCGCTGATCCGGGATGGTAAACCCGCGATTGATCCTGCTGGCGCCCAGGTTGGCGGATTCCGCACCATGGTCGAAGCTGTGGCCATGCGGACGCATGGTTTGGGCGGCGACAGCCAGGTTCATGTGGTCACCGAAGGACTGGGCGGCGGTGTGTTCCTCGGTCCACGGAGGGTGCTGCCGGTTTCTCTGATTGCTGCCGAGGCGCCAGACATCGTTCACGCGGTTCTGGATAAGCAACTGCGCGCCACAACCGTTGGCGAACATGACACACGGTTTGCCCGCCGTGTTCCGGGTATCAATGCCGAAGGATTGGGATCACGCGAAGAGTCCCTGTTGGAGCGGTTGGGCGAGAACGTCTTGCCCCTGAGTGATTTGCTGCGCACTCGTATGGAGAGCGGTGCCCTGTCTCGGTTGGTGGATCGGGGTGTCGTTCAGGTTTCGGGCGTGACGCCATCGGATGCCAGCCATGTTCTGGGCCGTCTGGACGCATGGGATGCCGATGCGGCCCACAAAGCGCTGGAGCTGGTTGCGCGTAGGCGGGTGGGAACCGGTGACAGGTTGGCCGCTACGCCGGAACAACTGGCGCAAATGATTGTGGATCAGTTGACCGAACAAACCTCATTGACCTTGTTAGAGACTGCTTTTGCGGAAGAGGCTGAGAGATTTGGTGTCCCTTCTGCTGATCTGGCCCGGCATGTTCTGACACAAAGAGGGCTGGCGAAACATCGCGGTTTGTTGGCGCTGGACGTTGCGCTAAACGTGGATGTCGTGGGCCTTGGGGCATCAGCCCCGAGCTATTATCCCGCGGTAGGGGATCGGTTGCATTGCAAGATGATCCTGCCCGAACATGCCGGTGTGGCGAACGCCATTGGGGCAGTGGTTGGTCGGCTGACCTTGCGCAAGTCCGGGACCGTGACTTCCCCGTCCGAGGGGCGCTTTAGGGTGCATCTGGAAGACGGTCCACAGGATTTCAGTGAATCCGACAAAGCGTTGGCGCTGTTGGAATCCGTGCTGCGAGATCAGGCAGAAGGGGCGGTGCGGCAGGCAGGTGCTGCAGACATCCGTGTGGTCGTCGACCGCGACATCCGCACCGCGCGCGTCGAAGCGCAGGACGTGTTTGTCGAGGCGCTGATCACGGTTGAGGCCAGTGGACGGCCCCGGGTGGCGGTTGGGTAGCCCCAACCGGGGCTACCGATTATTTCACTCAGCCGCGCTGGACCGTTTCAGAAGAACCCAATCGGGGCGCGGGAAGTGGCAGGTGTACCCGTTGGGAATGCGCTCCAGGTAATCCTGATGCTCGGGCTCGGCTTCCCAGAAATCGCCGACGGGTTCGACCTCGGTCACGACTTTGCCGGGCCAGATGCCGCTGGCGTTCACATCTGCAATCGTATCTTCGGCCACCTGTTTCTGGGCGTCGTCCACGTAGTAGATGGCAGAGCGGTAGCTCATGCCGCGGTCATTGCCCTGTCGGTTCAAGGTGGTGGGGTCATGGATCTGAAAGAAAAACTCGAGCAGATCGCGAAAAGTGATCTGTGCCGGGTCGAACCAGATCTCGATCCCTTCGGCATGGGTGCCATGGTTGCGATAGGTCGCGTTCGGCACGTCGCCTCCGGTATAGCCGACACGAGTGCGGGAAACGCCGGGCAGTTTGCGGATCAGGTCCTGCATGCCCCAAAAGCAGCCTCCGGCAAGAACGGCGCGTTGTTCGGTCATTGGATGTCCTCCACATGGATCAGGTATTCGCCATAGCCTTCAGCCTCCATCTCATCGCGATGGATGAACCGCAAGGCGGCAGAGTTGATGCAATAGCGCAGCCCGCCATGTTCACGCGGGCCGTCGGGGAACACATGCCCCAGATGGCTGTCCCCATGTTTCGAGCGCACCTCGGTGCGGATCATGCCCAGTGACGCGTCGCGAAACTCTTCGACATGTTCATGCACGATCGGCTTTGTGAAGCTGGGCCAGCCGCACCCGGATTCGTATTTGTGGGTTGAGGCGAATAGAGGCTCGCCCGAAACGATATCCACATAAATCCCCGGTTCCTTGTTACCCAGTAGTTTGCCTGTACCAGGCCGCTCGGTACCGCTGCGCTGTGTAACATGGTATTCTTCGGAAGACAGAGCGGCGATGGCCTCGGGGTCTTTGGTGTAGCGGGTCATGGCTCCTCCGGTTTTGATGAGACTTGGGCTACTATTTGGTCATAACAAAGCAGAAATCAAAATCATATTTCAGCCACCTCGCGCGCTCGTGCGTGTGATCCGAATGCCGTAAGAACACGTAATTCTCAATAAAGGAGGTGCCGCCGTGTTTAGACTGCTTCTTTTATTTTCCCTGCTGTTGGTCGCCCGAGCAGTGCAAGCTGCGCCTTTGACCGGAGAGTTTGACTCGATCGATGGGGGCACATTGTCCATCGAAGATTGGCGAGGCCAGCCGGTTTTAGTGGTCAATACGGCGTCCCAATGTGGGTTTACAGGGCAGTACGCAGGTCTGCAGAAGGTTTATGAAACCTATGCGGATCGGGGATTGGTCGTTTTGGCCGTCCCCTCGGATTCGTTCAATCAGGAACTGGGCTCGGCCCAAGAGGTAAAGCAGTTCTGTGAGATGAACTATGGCCTGACCCTGCCCATGACCGACATCACCTCGGTCAAAGGTGCCGGTGCGCATCCGTTTTATCGGGCGGTGGCCCAGCAAACGGGTTTTGTGCCCAAGTGGAACTTCAATAAAATCCTGATTGATCCAACGGGCGAGGTCGTTGCAACCTATGGGTCCAACGTCAAACCGGATTCGCCCAAGCTCTTGCGTCAGGTTGAAGCTTTGCTGCGTTGATCGGTTTGCCGGGATAGCTGCACCGCCAGAATGCCCAGCGTTGTAACGCCCACACCTACCGCGTCGATGGGGCTGAGTTTTTCGCCCAACAGCAGCGCTGCTATTGCGACTCCGAAAACCGGGTTCAAAAAATGAAAGGTCGCAGCGCGGATCGCACCAATTCGATTCAGCAATAAGAACCAGATCAACGTCGCAAGCAGGCCCGGGAACAGCGTCGTGTAAGCGAATGCCAGCATCCACGGTATGTTGGGGTGGATGTAAATGGTCTCGAAGACGGGGGCGGCGACAAATAGTACGGCGGCGCCCACGAGCATCTGAAGTCCGACCACCATCATGAAATTGCCGCCTGAAGTTGCTCCGCGCACAGCCAGCGTCGCAAAGCTGAGCGCCAGTGCCCCTAGGCCGCACAACATGACGCCGAACAGGTCCGCACCGGCATTGATCCGACTGCTCATGATCAGTGCCACGCCGGCAAATCCGGCCAGCAATCCGACTACACCCAAAGGCCGCAGTTTTTCATGAAACAGCGCCCAACTGGCAAGCGCGACGATCAATGGCATTGTTGATGCAATAATAGCGGCCACAGACGCTTCGACTGTTTGCATCGCGTAAAAGTTCAGACCCAAATAAAGGGCATTTTGGCAAATTCCGAACAGAATGGTCGCATACCACTGCGTGCGGGTCAGCCGCCAGCTTTGACCCATGGCGCGGGCAATCGCGACCCCCAGAAGCCCCGAGATCAGAAACCGCAATGCCAGCGAAAACAGGGGTGACGCATCTGCCACGATGATCCGCGCCGAGGTAAAGGCTGATGACCAGATAAAGGCAAATGTCAGCCCCATGGCTATGGCGCGCAGATCCATGGCGACCCCTTCCCGAACGCCGCGACTGTTTCCGAATTTCCTGCGCCGTGCAAGCGCCACGCGTCAAAAACATCACAGGACGCGTCTGTCGGGCTCAACGGCGTCATGATTGTTGATTGATTAGTCAATTAACGCTATGCGATCCGCACTCTGACTAACCAAGGGAGGTATGTTGGTGTTTCTGGAGTACATTCTGTCTTTTGGCGTCCTACTGGCATTGGGCCTGGTCGCTTTCTTCGTCGTGAAGTGGTGGAATCTGCGCTGTGTGGGCGTGACGCCCGTGCATCTGTTCACGTTCATCGCGATCCTGTTCACTTCCGGATTGGACGTGGGGCTTATCATGTTCCCGCTGACCGAATTCGGCGGCTATGCCGAGGAACCGGCCTACGCCTTTGCAAACCCGCTGGCCATCGAGTTCGGGTTCTGGGGCTTTCTGATCTGGGCCTTCTACTTCCTGACAGCGTTCTACTTCTGCGTCATCGAACCGCGTGTGAAGTTCTTTGAGATCCCACTGGTCAAGCTGATCAACAACGTGGTGATCATCGGCACCTGCGCCTTCACCGCCAGCCTGTTCCTGATCTACCTGCCGGGTTACCTGCCCGAGGTCGGAGACGGCGAATCCGTGGTTACCACCTTCTATATCATCGTGTTCGTGGTCATTCTGGCGGCGGCTTATTCGTCTACCGACCTGAAATACGTACGTATCCTGTCGGTGGGCTCGACCTTCCTGTTCCTGGCGCTGATCATCGGCATGTGGGCCGCGGCAGGTATGGGAATGACCGGTTTCGCAGAAACCAGCAGTAATATCGGTGCCTATTTCGCCAATATCCACAAGTTCGTCCTGCCGTTGACCGACTATCACGCCTTCTATTTGTTCTGGTGGTTCGCGTGGTCGATCATGATCGGCCAGTTCACCTCGCGCTTTGTCGGTGGTCTGACAACATGGCAATTGCTGGCAGCTTTGCTGATCTTCCCGTCGATTCCGCTGGGGATCTGGTTCACCGTTCTTTACTACTATCACCTGAACGGCATCAGCACCGCAGGCATCACCAACATCGCGATGGTGATCGTGGGCGTGACCTTCGTGATCAACTCGCTGGACTCGCTGATCCGCCTGTACACCGACAACCTGAACCTGACGGTCGAGCGCTTTGGCAAGGCGATCTATGTGGGTGGCAACGTCGCACTGCTGTTCATCCTGACCCTGCTGTTCCAGAGCCAGTGGCTGCAGATCCAGTGGATCGGCGCGGTTGTCGTCGGCCTCTATCTGGCTTGCGTGGTCTACATCCTGATCACCAAGCGCAAAGAGGTGTTGAGCATCGATTCAATGCCCGAAGATCGTGATCTGGACTTCCACAAGGTCGAGACGGTTCACTGATCAGTCATAGATAAGAACTAGAAACGGGCGCCTTTAGCGCCCGTTTTTTTGTATTCGCGACTTCTATCTGCGGCCGGGTTCGTAGCGCCAGTTTTCCGTCGGTCGAGAAAGAATGGTACCGCAGGGACTTTCGTACAACTGGCCCGCAGGCAGAACTAAAACGGTGGGGCGTGCATTTTCAGTGGTCGTAGGACTACACTAACAGTAACCGACGCGCTTTTGAGGGCAGTGCGGCAGTTATCACCAGCGTATTTTGTGACGAGGTTGGAACATGTTCAGCGAAGCCAGATACCAAGAATACATAAGTGACTTTAACTCAACTTTTGTCGGCGGGATGTCTCTGTCAGACTTTTTCGACAAGTACTACGAACAAGACGCCACCTTTGAGTATGTGCCGCAGGCGCGAAAAAACATCGGCAGAGAAGAAGTTCTGAGTTTTTGGGGCGGGGTTGGTGACAAGATGCAAGAGGTTATTCTTGCCCACACGCACTACCTGGCAAACGCGACTACAGTGGCGTCAGAAGCACCGATAGACTTCTTGTGCAGGGAGGACGTTGATTGGAACGGTGTTTCATACAAAGCAGGTACAAAATTCCGCCTTATGATGTGTGCGTTTTACGATGTAAGCCCTAACAACAAGTTCACCTATGTCAGAGTGTATTCGATCTACAATCCGGCATACACGCCTGAGCAGTGACTTGGGGTTCTCGGGAAGAACAAAGAGCTTAAAGCAGGGAAAAACGAAAGACCGGTTTCAGGTTGTGGAAATGAAAAAGGGCCCCCAACTGGCGGCCCTCAATCATGTCGCAGTGAAAGCTGAGATCAGCCGTTCACGCTGTCCTTCAGAGCTTTCGCAATGGTCATCTTGACCACTTTGTCGGCTTCTTTCTTGAACTGCTCGCCGGTGGCGGGGTTGCGTACCATGCGCTCGGGGCGCTCGCGGCAGTAGATTTTGCCAACGCCGGGCAGGGTCACTGCGCCGCCGGCCGAAACTTCGCGGGTGATCAGGCCGGTCATGGCCTCCAACGCTGCGTTTGCAGCTTTCTTGTCGGTTCCCATTTCCTCAGCGAGAGCAGCAACCAGCTGAGTCTTTGTCATAGGCTTTGCCATTTCTTGGTCTCCTTAACGTGCCCGATACATAGGGCCTCACCGCGTAACTGTAACGGGATATTGTGGGCGAACACAACGAATAGTAGCGCGAAAAACCCTAAAAATATGGGGAAAACGTTGCTTTTTTGCGTCAGAGAAAGGCCGTTTCGTCGAAAGAACGCAATTTCCGGCTGTGTAACCGCTCCAAAGGCATGCCGCGCAGATGTTCCATCGCCCGAATTCCAATGGCCAGATGGCGACTTACCTGAGTTGTATAAAAGGCAGACGCCATGCCGGGCAACTTTAATTCGCCGTGCAAGGGTTTGTCCGAAACGCACAGCAAGGTGCCGTAGGGAACGCGGAAGCGATAGCCGTTTGCAGCGATGGTCGCGCTTTCCATATCCAGCGCAATCGCGCGCGACTGGCTGAGCCTCTGCACCGGCCCGGATTGGTCGCGCAGTTCCCAGTTGCGGTTATCGACCGAGGCGACGGTCCCCGTGCGCATGATCCGCTTAAGCTCATATCCTTCCAGTTCGGTAACTTCGGCAACCGCACGTTCCAGCGCGACCTGAACCTCGGCCAATGGCGGGATCGGAACCCAAACCGGCAGGTCGTCATCCAGCACCTTGTCTTCGCGCAGATAAGCATGCGCCAGCACGAAATCGCCTAGCGCCTGCGTGTTTCGCAGGCCAGCGCAGTGACCGACCATCAACCAGGCATGGGGGCGCAATACCGCGATGTGATCGGTTGCCGTTTTGGCGTTTGACGGACCGACGCCGATATTGACCAGCGTAATCCCCGACCCATCCGCGCGTTTCAGGTGATATGTCGGCATCTGCGGCAGCTTCAGCGGTTGGGCGAGCTCGGCCTTGGGGTCGGTGATCTCGACATTGCCGGTAGACACAAAGCTGGTGTAGCCGCTTTCCGGGTCGGCCAATTGTTCACGGGCGTAGTTTTCGAACTCGGATACGTAGAACTGGTAGTTCGTGAACAGGACGTGGTTCTGGAAATGGCTGGGGTCCGTCGCTGTATAATGCGCCAGTCGCGCCAGTGAGTAGTCCACACGCTGCGCTGTGAACAGGGCCAGCGGGCCGACTTCGGCCTCGGAATCATAGACGCCGTTCACAATGTCATCATTGGTGGTGGTCAGGTCGGGCACATCAAAAACGTCGCGCAACGTGAACCCGGCTGCGCCCTGTTGCGGGACGTGCAGGTCGGGGTTGTTGGCCACCGCGAAATGAACCGGAATCGGTGTCTCCGACGCACCAATCGTCACCGGCTGATCGTGGTTCTTGATCAGCAACGCGATCTGCTGGGTCAGGTAGGATCGAAACAAGTCCGGCCGGGTGACCGTCGTTGCGTGAATGCCCGGTTCCGAGACATGGCCGAAGCTCAAACGGCTGTCGACATGGGCATAGGACGACGTCCTTATGCGAATCTCCGGGTAATAGGCTCTGTACCGTGCTGTTGGTGCGCCTTGCTTCATCGCGTCGGCAAAGCTGTCGCACAGAAAGCGCGTCGCTTGTTCGTACAGTTCTTCCAAACGGGCCACGGCGGCCTTGGGATCGGTGAACTGCTCGGGTTTTGGTGCGTTGGGTGTTTTTATTATTGTCATGCAAGTGGTTCCAGAAGATCGATTTTCTCAAAGGTGCGCACGTCCACCAGGCCCAGGTCTGAGATTCGTAATTCCGGAATAACGACCAGCGCCAGCAGTGAGTGCTGCATATAAGCGTTGTTGAGGGTGCAACCGCAGGCTTCCATCGCCGCAACCATGGCCTCGGCCTTAGCAGCCACCTGAGCGGCAGGGCTGTCAGACATCAGGCCCGCGATTGGCAGTTCAACCAGAGCCAGTTCTTGCCCATCGCGGAAGATAGTGATGCCGCCACCTATTTCGGCCAAGCGGTTGGCGGCCAGTGCCATCTGTTCGCGATCGGTGCCGACGACGATCATGTGATGGCTGTCATGCGCCACGGTCGAGGCCATGGCCATTTTGCCTTGATACCCGAATCCCGAGACAAAGGCATTGGTCACGCCGCCCGTAGCCCGATGCCGTTCGACCAATGCGATCTGGCAGACTTCGCCTTCGCCCTCGACCAACCCTTCGATGATCGGCAGTTCGGCTTTCAGAGCTTTGGTCGGGGCCTGGTTTTCCACCACTCCGATCACATTGGCCTGCACCCGGTTGGCACCTGTTGGCGCCTCGATTTCGAAATCGGTCGCGGTCAGCGCGTGCCCCAAGTGAACGGTATTGCGGGCCGAATCCGGCCAGTTGAAGTGTGGGCAGTCCACGGTGATCTCACCATGCTCGGCCACGACCTTACCGCGCGCGATCACGGTTTCGATGGGCAGTTCCTTCAGGTCCGAGCTGAGGATGACATCCGCGCGCCGCCCCGGTGTGATCGAGCCGATCTCACGCTCCAACCCGAAATGGGTCGCCGTGTTGATCGTTGCCATCTGCAGCGCGACCAACGGATCGCAGCCACAGGCAATGGCGTGGCGGACCACACGGTTCATGTGCCCGTCATTGACCAACGTGCCCGAGTGGCAGTCATCAGTGCACAGGATAAAGTTGCGCGGGTCCAGGCCTTTCTCGGTGACCGCCGTGATCTGGCTTTCCACATCAAACCAGGCCGAGCCCAGCCGCATCATCGACCGCATGCCCTGACGAACGCGCGCGATGGCGTCAGCCTCGCAAGTGCCTTCATGGTCGTCCGCCGGACCCCCGGCCACATAGGCCGCAAAATCAGGCCCTAAATCAGGGGAAGCGTAGTGACCGCCAACGGTTTTGCCCGCGCGTTGTGTGGCGGCGATCTCGGCCAGCATCTTGGGGTCGCCGTGGATAACACCCGGGAAATTCATCATCTCACCCAGTCCGATGATTCCGGGCCAGTTCATGGCTTCGGCCACGTCTTCGGGAGTGATTTCGTACCCGGTCGTTTCCAGCCCTGGTGCCGACGGCGCACAGGATGGCATCTGGGTGAAGATATTCACCGGCTGCATCATTGCTTCGTCATGCATCATGCGCACGCCATCAAGGCCCAGCACATTGGCGATTTCATGCGGGTCCGTGAACATGCTGGTCGTGCCATGGGGAATAACGGCACGCGCAAACTCAGCGGGTGTCAGCATCCCTGATTCGATATGCATATGTGCGTCGCACAGACCGGGGACCATGTAACGGCCGGCGGCTTCGATGATCTGCGTCTCGGGGCCCACGCAATGCGACGCATCGGGGCCGACAAAGGCTACACGCCCATTCGCTATGGCAATGTCATGATCTGGCAGGCATTCGCGGCTGTGTACGTTTACCCAGATACCGCCGCGGATCACCATATCCGCAGGTTCACGCCCGGCGGCTACAGCAATCAGACGAGGGGCGACATCGGGCCAACTTGGGAAGGGTGTGTGTTCCATGGCCCAACTTTCCCGAATGCGCGAAAAGGTTCAACCCCTTGCGAACAGGTATCATCAAACCGTCACGCAGCGCGTCAGCGCCGCCCGGCCCAACCAGAAGAGATGCCCTGAACGGGCATGGATGATGGGCGGGAGCATCCCCGTCTATAATGGCAAGTCAGCGGCCATTTCTCGACGAACCCAATCGACAAAGGCAACAGCACCGGGGCTTTCTTCCGCGCGAGGTGACAACAGCAGGTAATATGCTTCGGGCATGGGTGAGCGGTGAGGGAAAGGAGCGACCAGCCGACCTTGTTCGATCAGGCTGCGCGCGATGGTGTCATGGGCCAGACACAAACCACCTCCTACCATCGCCACGGACAGACTGACCAGATATGTGGTGGAGTAGGTAATTGCGGGATTTTCCCAATTTAGACCCTGATCTTCGACCCAGCCCTGCCAATTTGACAGCAGGTTCGAGCAATCAAAAAGCGGCTGCGTTTGCAAAGTCCCCAGCGTCACCTCGAATTCCGGCGCGCAGACTGGATAATAGTATTCGGTTCTAAGCAACTCGGTCCGGACCGTATCCGACGGCCGCAGCGAATAGCGGATTTCCACCGCCGCCCCGTCCGCCATTTCCTGAGGCTCCCAAAGTTCGGTGAATATGTTCAGTTGCACTTCCGGATGCTGAGCGCGAAAATCCGGCAGCCTGGGAGCCAGCCAATTAACCGCGAAGGTAATGTTGCTTTGAACCTGTACCGCGTTCTGCTGGGCTCCGGTAACGGCCTGCGTTCCGCGCACCAGCGTCCGAAATGCCTCGCGTACAACAGGCAGGTAGGTGATGCCTGCCTCAGTCAGTTCCAGCGCCCGCGGGCGCCGCAGAAACAGCGGCTGGCCAAGGTATCCTTCCAGCGACTTGATCTGCTGACTGACCGCACTTTGAGTCATGTTCAAGTCCCGGGCGGCACCGGTAAAGGACAGGTGGCGGGCCGCAGCCTCGAACGTGCGCAGCCAACCCAGCGGAGGAAGCGTCTTCTGCATGTGCATAACCTTGCCATTAGTTCGGCTTATGGGATAGTTGCGTTTTTTTCGTTGGTCAAACCTTCGCGCCGCAGGCACGATTTCCCAAAGTCCTCAGCTATCCGCAAAGGAGCCCGGAATGAGTGTCACCAACCTGCGCGCCAATATCGATCACTGGGCCGAACGCGTGGATCTTGCCGCAACGTTTCGTTGGGTCGAACGTTTGAACATGCATGAGGGCGTGGCCAACCACTTTAGCCTTGCGGTTAACCCTGATGGCACTCAGTTTCTGATGAACCCGAACCAGATGCATTTTGCTCGGGTCAAAGCATCAAATCTGCTGTTTCTGGATGCCAATGATGCCGAAGTCATGAACCAGCCCGGAGCCCCCGATCCAACGGCGTGGGGCTTGCACGGATCGATCCACCGGCACTGCCCGCATGCACGTTGCGTGATGCATGTGCATTCGATCTTTGCGACGGTTCTGGCCTCGCTAGCGGATAGCACGCTGCCCCCGATCGATCAGAACACGGCCACATTCTACAACCGGTATGTCATCGATCAGGAATTTGGTGGCCTTGCCTTCGAAAGCGAAGGGGAACGTTGCGCATCCATGCTGTCGGACCCCAAAAAGAAGGTCATGATCATGGGCAATCACGGTGTGCTCGTGATCGGCAGCGATCCAGCAGATGCCTTTAATAGGCTCTATTATTTCGAACGTGCGGCAGAAACTTACATTCGCGCGCTGCAAACCGGCCAGCCCCTGCGCGTCCTGTCGGACGAGATCGCCGAGAAGACGGCGCAAGAACTTGAAGATTATCCGGATCAGGCCGAAGCGCATCTGCGAGAGATCAAGGCTCTGCTGGATGCGGAGGGTTCGGACTACTCAACGTGACACCTCGATAGGGTATTCGCCATGTCTGACACTGCCCAGGATCCCGAAGCCGCTCGCTGGAACTATCACCCCGAGGGTCCGGTGAAGTTGAATCCGTTGTTCAATTGGCCCCCGCGCCCTACCGCAGTGCTGAAATGGTACGGCGGGGCATGGCTTCAGATCACGTCGCTAACGCTGTGCCTGGCAATAGCCGTCATTGCCTACGCGTTCTTCTTCCCTTCGCTCGACACGATGCAGAGTTTTGCGCCAGGGTGGATGTTCCGCATTTGGCTGCTGAACATGGTGCCTCAGATTCTGGTCGCGGGTGGGCTGCACTGGTGGCTGTACATGCGAAAAGGGCAGGGCATGTACAAAAAGTTCGACCGCCGAGACCTGACGCGCAACAACGGTACGTTCACGTTCCGCAGTCAGGTTCTGGATAATATCTGGTGGACGCTGGGCAGTGCGATGTCTGTGGCCACCGTGTATCAGTGGATCATCTACTGGGCGATGGCCAACGGATATGTGCCAACCGTCACATGGGCCAGTGCGCCGGTCTGGTGCGTCGTCTGGATGGCGTTAATACCCATGTGGTCAGGCCTACACTTCTATTGGGTGCACAGGTTGGAGCATCATCCCAAGCTCTATAAACACGTTCATGCCGTGCATCATCGCAATGTAAACACTGGTCCATGGTCGGGGATATCGAACCACTGGTATGAGAACCTGCTGTATTTCTCGACCTACTTCATCCATCTGATCGTGCCGTCGCACCCGATGCACGTGCTGTTCCATGCATATTTCCAGCAGATCAGCCCCGTGCTGTCGCATTCCGGGTTCGAAAAGCTGAAAGCGGGCGACACCGAGGCCGCGCGCGCCGGGGATTTCTTTCACCAGCTCCACCACCGGTATTTCGAGTGCAACTACGGAACTTCTGAAATCCCGTTCGATAAGTGGTTTGGCACCTATCATGACGGCTCGGCCGAGGCGACGACACGCACACGCGCCTACAAGAAGCAGATGTACACCTAGCCTGTCCGCAAGGCGCGTGGCGTGGCACCGAATTCAGCTTTGAACGCGCGGGTCAGGGCGCTGGGGTCATCATAGCCCGCGCGCAGAGCAATTTCGCCAATGCTCATGTCGGTTTCGGAAACCAGCTTGCGCGCCAGATTGAGCCGCAAACGCCGATAGACCTGCGCGGGCCCGGCCCCAAGCTCGGTTTGCATCCTGACGGATAAAGCTTTTTGCGACCGTCCGACACGGCGAGCGATCTCGGAGACGGGCAAAGGCGACTCGAGGTTCTCCTGCATCAGGGCCAACGCTTTGTTAACGTAACCGCTGGTCGCGCCTGCGCCACCGGTATGGGAGCGCGCGGAATCACGGGTCATGAAAAGTTGAGATACCTCCAGGGCCAGCGCCTGCCCCTGATCTCGACCGATCAGATGCAGGACCAGATCAAAGGCCGCCATGGCGCCGGAACAGGTGATGCGGTTTCGGTCGATGACATAGCGTTCGCGTCGGGCATCGACCTCTGGGAACCTTTCGGTGAATCCGGTCAACTCCTCCCAGTGGATAGTGGCGTGATGCCCGTCCAAAAGCCCGGCCAAAGCCAACAGCCAGCTACCGGTGTCGAGACCAGCAAGAACCTTGAAGCGCCGGTTCGCAGATCGCAGGCCCGAGAGGGTGCGCCAACCGCCATGCGCTCGAAACCCATAGGACGGCATCACCATCAGCATGTCGCCGCTGGCGGTCTGCAGGGTCCCGTGTGGTGCAACTTGCAGGCCGGATGACGATGTCACTGGCCCGGTGTCCAGCGCAAGGAACTGCCAGTCATACAACTTGCGCCCTGCCAACGTGTTTGCGGCACGCAAAGGCTCGACCGTATTGGCCAGGCAATGGTTCGAGAATCCGTCGAACAGAAGAACCCCGATTTGCTGCGGTGCAGAGGGCGATTTAGTCCAATCTTGCATGATCAACGTCTATTTTCGCATGTTCGAAAAATCAAGCCGCGTCAGGATATGCCTCAACACCGGATTTGGAGACGCCCGATGCAATATGGATTGTCCGACGAACAGGAGATGATCGTCTCAACCGTTCGCAGCTTTGTCGAAAACGAAATCTACCCGCATGAGGAACTGGTCGAACGCACCGGCGAGGTCCCGCAGGAGATCGCGGGTGAGATCAAGCGCAAGACGATTGAGCTGGGCTTTTACGCCTGCAACTTTCCCGAAAGCGTAGGATGCGCAGGGCTGAATCATCTGGAGTTCGCACTGGTCGAACGTGAGTTAGGCCGCGGGTCCATGGCGCTGAACCATTTCTTCGGGCGTCCTCAGAATATTCTGATGGCGTGTGAGGGCGATCAGGTCGAACGCTACCTGATGCCGGCCGTGCGTGGCGAAAAGATGGATGCGTTGGCAATGACGGAACCCGGCGCCGGATCGGATGTGCGTGGCATGAAATGCGCGGCCGTCCGCGACCGAGGCGACTGGGTCGTTAATGGCACCAAGCATTTCATCTCGGGCGCAGAGCATGCGGATTTCATCATTGTCTTCATCGCAACCGGCGAGGATCAGACGCCGAAAGGCCCGAAAAAGCGGATCACGGCGTTTCTGGTTGATCGCGGAACACCGGGTTTCACCATCCGCGACGGGTATAAGTCTGTCAGCCATCGCGGCTATAAGAACATGGTGCTGGATTTCGACGACTGCCGCCTGCCGGACAGCCAGGTTCTGGGTGAAGTCGATGGCGGCTTCGATGTGATGAACACCTGGCTCTACGCAACCCGCATCACGGTTGCTGCCATGTCCGTGGGTCGCGCACGTCGCGCGTTCGACTATGCGCTGGATTACTCTGCCACGCGCGAACAGTTCGGCCAGAAGATCGGCAAGTATCAGGGCGTGTCCTTCCAGATCGCGGACATGATCACAGAAATAGACGCGGCAGACCTGTTGACGCTTGCGGCAGCAGACAGGCTGGACAAAGGCCTGCCTGCCAACCGCGAGATCGCCTCGGCAAAGCTTTATGCCTCCGAGATGTTGGGGCGTGTCACCGATGCTGCCATTCAGATCCACGGTGGTATGGGCCTGATGGATGACTACCCGCTGGAGCGTTTCTGGCGTGACGCGCGGGTTGAGCGCATTTGGGACGGCACCAGCGAAATCCAGCGCCACATTATCAGCCGCGATTTGCTGAGGGCGCTCGGTGCGTGACGAGGGAGGCCGCCTGATGTCTTCGCTGTCACGCGTCCTGAAACCCACATCGATTGCTGTGATTGGCGGCGGTGCCTGGTGCGTCGCTGTCATCGAACAGGCCCGAAAGTTTGGCTTTAAGGGCGATATCTGGCCCGTCCATCCAAAGGCGGCCCAAATCGCGGGCGAACCTGCCTTTGCCAGCCTCGAGGCGCTGCCCGAAGCGCCGGACGTTGCATTCATTGGTATCAACCGCCATGCGACGATCGAAACGGTTGGTGTTCTGGCCACGATGGGTGCCGGGGGCGCGGTGTGTTTTGCTTCGGGCTTTACCGAGGCCCGCGCCGAAGACGATCAGGGCGCTGATCTGCAGGACCAGTTGATTCGGGCGGCTGGCGACATGCCGATTCTGGGGCCAAACTGCTACGGATTTATCAACGGGTTGGATCGTGCCGCTGTCTGGCCGGATCAGCATGGCATGCAACCCGTGGATTGCGGTGTGGCGATCCTGACCCAAAGCTCGAACATCGCTATTAATATGACGATGCAACGCCGCGCTTTGCCATTGGCCTTTATGCTGACCAGCGGAAATCAGGCGCAGACCCATCAGGCCGACATCGCCTCGGCCTTGTTGGATGATGACCGGATCACCGCGATTGGTCTGCACATCGAAGGGTTCGGCGATCTGCGCAAATGGGAAGCTCTGGCCCAAAAGGCGCGGGATCGGAACGTGCCGATCATTGCCTTGAAAATGGGTCGCTCTGCGCATGCGCAGGCGGCGGCGATTTCCCATACGGCGTCGTTGGCCGGAGGAGATGCGGGCGCGCAGGCGTTTCTGGATCGGCTTGGGATCGCGCGGTTGGCAGATATTCCCAGCTTCCTAGAATGCCTCAAGCTACTGCATGTGACTGGTCGGCTTGATCATAACGGTCTTGGATCAATCAGCTGCTCCGGTGGAGAGGCCAGTCTAGCCGCGGATATGGCGGAAGGTCGCGCGGTGCATTTCCCACCGCTGACGGATACGCAAAAGGATGATCTGCGCGCAGCTTTGGGGCCGATGGTGGCCTTAGCGAACCCGCTGGACTACCACACCTACATTTGGCGCGACACTGCGGCGATGACGCGGGCTTGGTCTGCCATGACGAGCCCGGAACAGGCGCTGACCATGGCGATCGTCGACTATCCGCACACGGATGCGACAAATTGGGAATGTGCCACGCAGGCCGCTTTGAGTTGTGTGGAACGGACGGGGCGCAGGTTTGCAGTGACGGCAACGCTGCCGGAACTGATGCCCGAAGACGTCGCGCAACGCCTGTTGGAAGGAGGCGTGGTTCCATTCGCCGGGCTGCACGAGGCATTGGCCGCCGTCGAAGCTGCGGCACGTCCCGTCGTAGCAGAGACGGACCCGGTCTTGCTGCCCTCTGCCTCAGTTGCAGATCAGGTTTTGACCGAGGCTGAGGCCAAGCACGCATTGGAGGGTTTTGGAGTCCGCGTACCCAGAAGCACGGTTGCGCCCGCCGAAGCGGCGCCTCGATCCATAGCTGATCTGACGGGCCCATATGCCGTCAAGGGGGTTGGGCTGGCGCACAAATCCGAGCATGCGGCGGTTCGCCTTGGTATTGACGCCGCCGATGTCGCCGATGTCGCGGCGGATATCGGTACCGAAGAAGTACTGATCGAAGAAATGGCGACCGGTGGCGTGGCGGAACTGTTGGTGGGTGTCACACGAGACCCGGCTCATGGTTTCGTTTTGACCTTGGGCGCAGGCGGTGTGTTGACGGAAATCCTGCGCGACACGGTTTCTTTGCTGATCCCGTCCTCTCGTGACGCGGTGCAAAAGGCGTTGGGCGGGTTGAACTGCGCCCCGCTTTTGGCGGGGTATCGCGGCAAACCGGCGGCGGACATGGAAGCGATCCTGAACACGGTTGAGGCCGTTCAGGCCTATGTCATTGCCAATGCAGCCCACGTCAGCGAAGTTGAAATCAATCCCCTGATCTGTGCGCCGAACGGTGCGGTGGCGGTGGATGCTCTGATCCGAAAGGCAAGTTCATGAACCCGGTCAAAACCAAGCGCGAAGGCGCTATTCTCGAAGTCACCCTGGACCGCCCCAAGGCCAATGCCATTGATCTGGCAACAAGCCGCATCATGGGCGAGGTTTTTCGCGATTTTCGGGACGACCCTGACCTGCGCGTTGCGATCATAACGGGCGGTGGGGAAAAGTTCTTTTGCCCCGGCTGGGACCTGAAGGCCGCCGCTGACGGAGACGCCGTAGATGGCGATTATGGCGTCGGCGGGTTCGGCGGTCTGCAGGAACTGCGCGATATGAACAAGCCGGTCATCGCGGCGGTCAACGGGATCGCCTGTGGTGGCGGGTTGGAGCTGGCCTTGAGTGCGGACATGATCATCGCTGCGGATCACGCCAGTTTTGCATTGCCAGAAATCCGCTCGGGCACCGTGGCCGATGCCGCCAGTGTCAAACTGCCAAAACGCATTCCGTATCACGTGGCGATGGAACTGCTGCTGACCGGACGCTGGTTCGATCCGAACGAAGCGAAGAACTGGGGGTTAGTGAACGAGATCGTGCCGGGTGATCAGCTGATGGACCGCGCTTGGGAACTGGCGCGCCTTTTGGCCAGCGGCCCGCCATTGGTTTATGCCGCGATCAAAGAGATCGTGCGCGATGCCGAGGATTCTAAGTTTCAGGATGCCATGAACCGTATCACCGGGCGGCAACTGCCAACAGTCGATACTCTGTACGGATCGGAAGACAATCTGGAAGGCGCGCGTGCTTTTGCTGAAAAACGCGACCCCGTGTGGAAAGGGCGCTAAGTCAGTCTACACACGCTCGAACAGCGCGATCAGCGCGGTGTCATTTTTATTGGGGCCGGAGGCGAGGTCGCCATAGATGGGCACCTCGGGCAGGGCCAGATTGCGTATCTGGTCTTGAGCGAGCCGGTGCAGGGCTTCGGCAAAACCAAGTTTCTCGTAGTGTTTGGCGTTGATCGACAGGGCAAACTGAGCACCATGCCGGGCGACGCGCAGAAGTGCCGTCAAAGCCTCTGGCCCAAGGTGACCATGTGTGAACGTGCCAGAAGATACGATCCCAGAATAACTTTCGCGCGGAACCGGGATGCCTTCGTTCAGATCCGCCTCGATCGCGTCGCGGTAGATATCCTTGCGCATGGCCTGATCCAGCATCTCGGCGCTGATGTCCGTGGCGTCGATCGGGCCAACGCCCAAACCGGCCAGAACGGCGCCGCACAGGCCGGTTCCCGCGCCGACGTCAAGCACAGGCCCTTGTCCGCCGGCGCTGACAAAGGCACGCGCGGTGTGGATGTGCAACTGATAGTCTTCGCGCGTGGCAAAATCTTCGTCATAGTCCCCGGCCCATTCCGCATAGAGACGTTTGTGGCCTTCGGGCGAATCCAGCGCATAGGCTGTCTGCAGATCTGGTGTTTTTTCACTCATGCCCAAAAGAAAGGCGCATTGAGGGATTCGAATCAAGTATCTGCGTGCAGATGCTTGCATCCCGTGAATTTGCGGATCATCTAGGAACGCATGACAGGTACTCTCTTTTCGTTCGGGCACGGGTATTCGGCGCAGGCCTTGTCCCGGCAATTGAAACCCAATGGATGGCGCATCTTTGGCACCACGCGCGACCCGGCCCAATCGCAAGCGATCAGGGCGTCCGGGGCCGAACCGGTAATCTGGCCCGGACATACGCCCGAGTTGGATGGGGTGACCCACCTGCTAATCTCGACGGCGCCAAACGCGCAGGGGGATCCGGTTCTGGCTGCGATGCGAGATGAAATCGTGGAACGTGCGAAGCAGTTTGAATGGGTCGGCTATCTGTCGACCACCGCCGTCTACGGAGATCATCAGGGCGCGTGGGTGGATGAAACGACACCTGCGACCCCAACGGCCGAGCGCGGCAAATGGCGGGTGCGGGCAGAAGAACAATGGCGGGGCATTCCCGGCCTGCCGACCCATATCTTCCGTCTGGCTGGCATCTATGGCCCCGGACGCGGTCCGTTCTCCAAGTTGAAACGTGTGGGCATGCGGCGGATCATCAAACCCGGTCAGGTCTTTTCGCGCATCCATGTGGCAGACATCGCGCAGGTTCTTTCGGTGTCGATGGCCGCGCCCAATCCGGGTGCAATTTACAACGTATGCGATGACGAACCAGTCCCGCCACAGGATGTCATCGCCTACGCGGCCGAGTTGCAGGGCCTGCCGCTGCCGCCCGAGGTGTCATTTGACGAGGCGGATATGACCCCGATGGCGCGCAGCTTTTATAATGAAAACAAGCGGGTCAGGAATAATCGGATCAAGGATGAGTTGGGCGTAAACCTGCTTTATCCAGACTACAGGGTCGGGCTGAAGTCCCTGATGGTCGACGACTAAAGGCCGGACTGTCCCGGGGTAAGTTGCCCTTTGCTTTCTTTGATAAGTTTTGATTATAGAAACCATCTATAAACAAAACTTATTTGCATGGTTTGAATCTGCTAGTTCTGGCGGCGACAAGACAAGAGTCGCCGATGCCTCTGGTGGAATGCGCGCAATACAGGTCGTGCATCTAAAAGAAGTAAAAGTGTCATCTATATATGTTCTTGATCGCCCGAGTTTTTCACCGCGCGACTGAGCCGGATTTTAGCCAGGATTGGAGATCGACATGGACGGAAGTGATAACCCCAAAACGGGCGGATGCCCGGTAATGCATGGCGCAGGAACCCGGTCGAACCGGGATTGGTGGCCAAACCAGCTCAACTTGTCGATTCTGCACCAGAAAACGCCTGCGTCGAACCCGCTGGGGCCGGATTTCGACTACGCGGAAGAGTTCAAGAAGCTGGATATGAAAGCGCTGAAGGAAGATCTCTATGCGCTGATGACGGATTCGCAGGACTGGTGGCCCGCCGATTACGGCCACTATGGCGGTCTGTTCATCCGTATGGCCTGGCACAGCGCCGGGACCTACCGGACGGCAGATGGCCGAGGCGGCGCCTCAACCGGCAACCAGCGGTTCGCGCCGCTGAACAGCTGGCCGGATAACGGCAACCTCGATAAAGCGCGCCGTCTGCTGTGGCCGATCAAACAGAAATATGGCAACCAGATCTCTTGGGCCGACCTGATGATCCTGGCCGGCAACTGCGCTATCGAATCTATGGGCGGCAAGACCTTTGGCTTTGCCGGCGGCCGCGAAGATATCTGGGCGCCCGAAGAAGACATCTATTGGGGATCTGAAACCGACTGGCTGGCCCCCACCGACAACCCGCACAGCCGCTATTCAGGCGAACGCGATCTGGAAAACCCGCTGGCCGCCGTTCAGATGGGCCTGATCTACGTGAACCCGGAAGGTCCGGATGGTGAGCCCAACGTTTTGGCCTCGGGTCGCGATATCCGGGACACCTTTGGCCGGATGGCCATGAACGATGAGGAAACCGTCGCACTGGTTGCCGGTGGCCACACCTTCGGTAAAGCCCACGGCGCCGGGGACCCTGATCTGGTCGGTCCGGAACCCGAAGCCGCTCCGATCGAAGAGATGGGCTTGGGCTGGATCAACAAGTTCGGTTCGGGCGTGGGTGACGACACCACGACCTCGGGCATCGAGGGCGCGTGGACTGCGAATCCGATCAAATGGGACAACGGCTATTTCGACTTGCTGTTCAAATATGAGTGGAACCTGACCAAGAGCCCCGCAGGCGCATATATCTGGGAACCGATCGGCGTCGAAGAAGAAGACATGGCTCCGGCGGCCGGTGATCCGACCAAAAAGGTCAAGACCATGATGACAACCGCCGACATGGCGATGCGCATGGACCCGATTTATGGCCCGATCTCGAAACGCTTCCATGAGAACCCGGAAGAGTTCGCCGACGCCTTCGCCCGCGCGTGGTTCAAACTGACTCACCGCGACATGGGTCCGCGTTCGAACTATATCGGACCGGAAGCCCCAACTGAGGAGCTCATCTGGCAGGACAATGTTCCGGCAGTGGATCACGATCTGGTCGATGAGGCCGATGTCGCAGACCTGAAGGCCAAGATCGCCGCAACCGGCCTGTCGGTGTCCGAACTGGTCTCGACCGCATGGGCTTCGGCCTCGACTTTCCGTGGGTCTGATAAGCGCGGCGGTGCCAATGGTGCCCGTATCCGTCTCGCGCCGCAGAAAGACTGGGATGTGAACGAGCCTCTGAAACTGTCCAAAACTTTAGATGCTCTGGAAGGCGTTCAGAAGGCGTTCAACGATGCGCAGTCTGGCGGCAAGCAAGTATCTTTGGCTGACGTGATCGTTCTGGCCGGTGCAACGGGTGTCGAACAAGCTGCCAAGGCGGCGGGTATTGATGTCGAGGTGCCGTTCACTCCGGGCCGTACCGACGCGACTCAGGATCAGACGGACGTGGACAGCATGGCGGTTCTGGAACCAATCGCAGATGGTTTCCGCAACTATCAGAAGGCCGAGTACACCGTCTCGCCCGAAGAGTTGCTGGTTGACCGGGCGCAGTTGTTGACCCTGTCGGCACCTGAGATGACCGCCCTTGTCGGTGGCCTGCGGGTACTGGGCGCCAGTTTTGGCGATACCAGGCATGGCGTCTTTACGGACCGGGTTGGTGTGCTGAGCAACGACTTCTTCACCAACATTCTGGATATGAGCACCGAGTGGAAGCCTGCAGGCAAAGGTATCTACGAAGGCCGCGACCGCTCCAGTGGTGAGCTCAAATGGACCGGCACCCGTGTCGACCTGGTCTTCGGTTCGAACTCGCAGCTGCGGGCGCTGGCCGAGGTCTATGGTCAGGCCGACGCCGAAGGCAAATTCGTCTGTGACTTTGTATCGGCCTGGAACAAGGTGATGAATGCGGATCGTTTCGATCTGAAGTAATCCCGCGTTCATTACAGTAATTGCGCCGCTCGGGGAGACTCGGGCGGCGTTTTCTTTGGACCGAGTCCCGAGTGTATACCAAGCATTGGGTACGATTCCGCCGAAACGCCAACTTCTTTACCAGATCATGCAGGGAGAAAGTCGTTCAGGCGCGTGAATTCTAAAGCTAACCTGTTGTTTTTATTAACATCAGCAAGTTTCTGCGGGGAAATGTGAAGTTTTTTCAAAATGGGGGTTGCAGGTCCCAGACCTAATCCGTAAATACCCCTTCACCGGCGCTGCTGAGGCGCTGGGGGCGCACCGGGGAGACGGTGGGACGGGCCGGAGAGACGGTTGAGACGCTCAGGAGAGACTGGGGGCATCTTGGGAATGAGT